>NZ_JBRJIT010000001.1:2902500-3083292 GCF_053629675.1 Amorphus suaedae
GGCTCCTGCCGCCCTCTGATCCGGCATCTCCGCGCGTCCCGCTCTCCGGGCAAAAGCCGGCGCGTTCGGCGGCTTCAATTGCTTGACAGACGGCGGGGGCCGCGCCAGTTTCGATCACCCATTCTGACGAACTGTTTCAGCTCGTCATCTTTCTGCCACCTGGGATGACTTTGGTGTCCACTCGGACCTGTCCGTGTGAGCGCGTTTGAGCGATTCGTCCGCAAATCGAGGCCCAACGCAGCGACAATGAAAGTCGGCTGGCACACCCAAGCCATCGAAAACGCCGTGGATCTCGGTGAGGAACCCCCGCTCGTCGTCGGACCGAGCGGGCCGGAGGCGTTCGGTCGCCGGTCGGTGAGCATCCGCTGGCTGGCGGGAACCGTGCTGACCGGGATCACCTCGACGGTGCTGATGGGCGGCGCGCTGATCGGCGCGCTCGATGGACGCTATTCGATCACCCTGCCAGCCTCGGCGAACGTCGGCGAAATGACCGCCACGACGCTCGGCGCCGGCCCCGCCTCCAAGAGCGACCGCATCATCCCGGCCGCCGAAGAGATTTCCAACAAGCAGATCGTCGAGGTCAGCACGGTCACCCGCATGGGCGATCGCAACCTCATCAAGATGCAGCCCTACGCGCTGGTCACCGCCAGCCTGATCACGCGGTCGAGCGAGATCGTCAACGACATCCCGCCGTTCAACCCGCTGTCGATCTTCTCCGACACCACCGTGTTCCCGAGCCGGGTGACGACCGACGCCATCTACGATGCCCAGGTCGACGGCGAGATCAGCATCACCGAGCACGATTTCCCGACGGGCGACGACGTGACGCTCGCCCCGAGCGCCGAGGTCTCGACCGAGGAGGCCGAGGCCCAGCTCCGCGAGCAGCAGTGGTTCGACGGGACGGCGTCGGTGGAGTTCGCCAACACGTCTCTCGCCTCCGACCACCGGTTCGACTTCGCGCTCGCCGATCCGCGCAACATGACGGACGCCGCCATCAGCATCGTCCCGGAGAACGTCTCCGAGCTGATGAAGCACGACGAGGAAGGGGCGGCCTCGGGCATCGCCTCCGACGAGGTCATTTCGCTGGTCGCCAAGGGCGACACGCTGGAAAGCATCCTGTCCCAGTACGGCGCGCAGCCCGACAGCATCAAGGCGATCGAGGACGTCTTCAAGACCGCCTGGAAGGTCGACGAGCTGTCGCCCGGCCAGACGGTGCGCATGGAGATCGACCGCTACGGCTTCGACGACAACGCCGGCGCCCGGCCCGTCCGCGTGAGCCTCTACGACGACGCCAAGCACATCGCCACCGTGGCGATGACCGACGACGAAACCTTCGTCGCCGCGGAAGCGCCGGAAGACGCGATGCCGGACGTCGACGTCGCCGACATCAACCCGGCGCCCTCACCGCAGGGCCAGGCACCGACGATCTACGACTCGCTGTACCAGACGGCCCTCCAGCACGACATTCCGGAGGACCTGATCGACGACCTGGTGCGCACCTATTCGTTCGACGTCGACTTCAACGGGCGGGTGCGCCCGGGCGACCAGTTCACGGTGTTCTACGCCGTCCACAACAAGACGGACGATGCGCCGCCCGAGGTGCTCTACACGTCGCTGGTGGCGGGCGGCGTGGAACGGCGCTTCTACCGGTTCCGGACGCCCGACGACGGGTCCGTCGACTTCTATGACGAGACCGGCAAGAGCGCGCAGAAGTTCCTGATGCGCAAGCCGATGGCCCGCGGCGTTTTCCGGTCCGGCTTCGGCGGCCGCCGGCATCCGATCCTGGGCTACAGCCGCCCTCACAACGGCGTCGACTGGGCCGCCCCGCGTGGCACGCCGATCTTCGCGTCCGGCAACGGCACCATCGAGGAAATCGGCTGGAAGTCGGGCTATGGCCGCTGGACACTGCTCAAGCATGCCAACGGCTACGAGACCGGCTACGGCCATCAGTCCGGCTTCGCCGACGGCCTCAAGGAAGGCAGCCGCGTCCGCCAGGGCCAGGTGATCGGCTACGTCGGGTCCACCGGCCTGTCGACCGGCCCGCACCTGCACTACGAGGTTCACGTGAACGGCCGCCCGGTCGACCCGCTGCGGATCCGTCTGCCGCGCGGCCGGGAGCTCGCCGGCGAGCAGCTCGACACGTTCGAGAAGGAACGCGCCCGCATCGACACGCTGGTACGGCGCGAGATCCCGGCCGACGCCCGCATCGCCCAGAACTGATCCGGGCTCGAACGAGCGGCCTTCGGTTCATGGACGGGCCCGATGCCCGTCGATGACGGAGACCACTGCCCCGACCTTCGCAATCAGACGAGCGGAGGATTGAGCCGGGCGAACCCCTCCTGACGGCGATACGGAAAATAGGGATAGGGTGCGGTAACGGCGCTCGCCGCGTCCAGCCGGGCGATCTGATCCGGCGTGAGGGACCAGCCCACCGCACCGAGATTGTCGCGGAGCTGGCGCTCGTTGCGCGCCCCCACGATCACCGATGCCACGGTCGGCCGGGCCAGCAGCCAGTTGATGGCGATCTGGGGAACCGTCCGCCCGGTTTCCTCGGCGAGCGCGTCGAGCACATCGACGATGGAATAGAGCCGCTCTTCGTCGACCGGAGGTCCGAAATCGGCGGTGGCGTTCAGGCGGCTGCCTTGCGGCAGCGGCACGCCGCGCCGCACATGCCCGGTGAGCCGGCCCCACCCGAGCGGGCTCCAGACCAGCGCGCCGACGCCCTCGGACGCGGCCAGCGGCATCAGCTCCCACTCGTAGTCCCGCCCAACCAGGGAATAATAGACCTGGTGGGCGACATAGCGGGGCAGGCCATGGCGGTCGGCCAGAGCGAGCGACTTCATCAGCTGCCAGCCGGCGAAGTTGGAGACGCCGACATAGCGCACCTTGCCGGCAGCGACGAGATCGTCGAGGGCATGAAGCACCTCTTCGATCGGCGTGCCCGCGTCGAACGCATGCAGTTGCAGCAGGTCGATGCGATCGGTCTCCAGGCGCCCTAGCGCATCGTCTGTCGAGGCCATAAGCCGCGTGCGCGACGTGCCGGCCTGCCACGGGCCGTCGCCCATCGGCAGCCCGAGCTTGGTCGAAATCAGCACGTCGTCGCGACGCCCCTTGATCGCCGCGCCGAGCACCGATTCCGACGCTCCCTCGGAGTAGACGTCCGCGGTGTCGAACAGATTTGCCCCCATCTCCAGGCAGATGTCGACGAGGCGCCGGGCCTCGCGCACGTCCGTCGTCCCCCAGTTTCCGAACAGCGGACCGGTGCCCCCGAACGTCCCCGTGCCCAGGCTGAGGGCCGGGACGATCAAACCTGAATGCCCCAATCGCCGGTAATGCATCGCGTCATCTCCTGTCTCGCGTTTCAGAACGGAGATGGACGGCGGGAGCAAAGTGCACTAGCGGGAACGAAGGCATCTCTTTCCTGAATGGAAATCATCAATCGACATGGCAGAGATGAACCGAGCCGCCGAGATGATGGTATTCGTGCGCGTGGTCGAGGCGGGTGGATTTGCCGCGGCCGCCCGAGCGAGCCGCCTGACCCCGTCAGCCGTCAGCAAGCTGGTGTCGCGCCTGGAGGGACGCCTCGGGACGCGGTTGATAAACCGGACCACACGCAGCCTTGGCGTCACGCCGGAGGGTGCCGCCTTCTACGAGCGCAGTGTCCGCATCCTGGCGGACATCGATGAGGCCGAGCGGCTGGCGGGCGGCGGAGAAAGGCCGGCCGGAAAGGTGCGGCTGAGCACCAGTGCGGCCTACGCCACCCACGTCCTCATCCCCGTCCTGCCGGCCTTCCTGCGCGCCAATCCGGAGATCAGTGTCGATCTCACTCTGACCGACACCGTCATCGATCTTCTGGGTGAGAGCGTCGACGTCGCCGTGCGTGCCGGCCCCTTGGAGAGCAGCGGGCTGATCGCGCGCAAGCTCGGATCAACGCGGATGGTGGTCGTTGGGTCGCCGGATTATCTCGCCCGGGCGGGGACGCCAGACCAGGTGAGCGATCTCGACCGGCACATCACGCTCGGTCTCTGTACCGCCCGATCCGTCGAACATTGGCCGTTCGTGGTGGACGGACGGCCTGAAACCGTGCCGACGCTGGGCCGGTCCCAGATCAACGATGGCGAAGGCCTTCGCCAAATGGCGCTCGCCGGCACCGGACTTGCCCGGCTGGCCCGCTTCATGATCGGGGCGGACATTGCCGCCGGCCGGCTGATCCCAGTGCTCGAGGCGTTCAACCCGGGAGACAGCAAGGACTTTCACGCTGTCTATCTCGGCCGCGGCGGACCGATACCCGCCCGCGTGCGCGCGCTGATCGACTTTCTCGTCGAACGCGGCCGGATTCCGTCCGAAGCCCCGCGCTGAGCCGGCAGCGGCGACAGGACAAAAGAAAGCCGGGACCGACTGCTGTCGATCCCGGCCTTCAGCTCTAAGCTACCGCCGTCAGCCAAGGGGCACCCGGCGGAGGCATGGTCATCAGGCGGCGGCGCTTTCGGCCCGTGCCGGCTCGAACACCAGCCGCTCGCCGGCCGGCGTCACCTTGACCGTGTCGCCATCCAGGATCACGCCCTGGAGGATCTTCTCCGCCAGGGGATCCTGGACTTCCTTCTGGATCACCCGCTTCAGCGGACGGGCGCCATAGACCGGATCGTAGCCCTTGTTGGCCAGCCACAGCCGGGCCTTGTCGTCCAGGTCGAGCGTGATCTTCCGGTCGACCAGCAGCTTGCGCAGGCGCTTGAGCTGGATGTCGACGATCGAGGCCATCTGGTCGCGCCGGAGCCGGTGGAACAGAATGATCTCGTCGAGCCGGTTGAGGAACTCGGGCCGGAAGTGGCCGCGGACCGCGGTCATCACCAGCTCGCGCACCGCGTCGACATCCTGATCGTCGGGCTGGTTCGCCAGATACTCCGAACCCATGTTCGAGGTCATCACGATCAGCGTGTTGCGGAAGTCGACGGTGCGTCCCTGGCCATCGGTCAGGCGACCGTCGTCGAGCACCTGCAGCAGCACGTTGAAGACGTCCGGATGAGCCTTCTCGATCTCGTCGAACAGGATCACCTGGTACGGACGCCGTCGCACCGCCTCGGTGAGCACGCCGCCCTCCTCGTAGCCGACATAGCCCGGAGGCGCGCCGATCAGGCGGGACACCGAGTGCTTCTCCATGAACTCCGACATGTCGATGCGCACCATCGCCGTGTCGTCGTCAAAGAGGAACTCGGCAAGCGCCTTGGTCAGCTCTGTCTTGCCGACGCCCGTGGGGCCGAGGAACATGAACGAGCCGATCGGCCGGTTCGGATCCTGGAGACCCGCACGTGCGCGCCGCACGGCCGAGGAAACGGCGTGCACCGCCTCCGCCTGGCCGACGACCCGACGCTCCAGCGCATCTTCCATGCGAAGCAGCTTGTCGCGCTCACCCTCGAGCATCCGGTCGACCGGAATGCCGGTCCAGCGGGAGACGATCTGGGCGATGTGCTCGGAGGTCACCGCCTCTTCCATCACGTCGCCCTTCTGTTCGCTCTCCTCCATCACCGCGAGCTTGCGCTCGAGGTCCGGAATGACGCCGTAGGCGAGCTCGCCGGCGCGCGCGAGGTTGCCGTCCCGCTGGGCCTTGTCGAGATCGATGCGCGCGTGGTCGAGCTGCGTCTTCAGGTCCTGCGCGCTCGAAAGCTTCTCCTTCTCCGCCTGCCAACGCGAGGTCATCTCCGACGAGCGTTCCTCGAGATCGACGAGCTCCTTCTCAAGCTTCGACAGCCGGTCCTTGGACGCCTCGTCACTCTCCTTCTTCAGCGCTTCCCGCTCGATCTTGAGCTGGATGATGCGCCGGTCGAGTTCGTCGAGCTCCTCGGGCTTTGAATCCACCTGCATGCGCAGCCGCGCCGCCGCCTCGTCGACGAGGTCGATTGCCTTGTCCGGCAGGAAGCGGTCGGTGATGTAGCGGTTCGACAGCGTCGCCGCCGACACGATCGCCGAGTCGGAGATCCGCACGCCGTGATGCAGCTCGTACTTCTCCTTGAGCCCGCGCAGGATCGAAATCGTGTCCTCGACCGTCGGCTCGTCGACGAACACCGGCTGGAAACGACGCGCCAGCGCGGCGTCCTTCTCCACGTGCTTGCGGTACTCGTCGAGGGTCGTGGCGCCAACGCAGTGGAGCTCGCCGCGCGCAAGCGCCGGCTTCAGGAGGTTCGACGCGTCCATCGCGCCGTCCGCCTTGCCCGCGCCGACGAGCGTGTGCATCTCGTCGATGAACAGCACGACGCCGCCTTCGGCCGACTCGATCTCCGACAGGACGCCCTTCAGGCGTTCCTCGAACTCGCCGCGATACTTCGCGCCGGCGATCAGCGAGCCCATGTCGAGGGCGAGAAGCTGCTTGTCCTTGAGGCTTTCCGGCACGTCGCCGTTGACGATGCGCAGGGCGAGGCCTTCGGCGATGGCCGTCTTGCCGACGCCCGGCTCGCCGATCAGCACCGGATTGTTCTTGGTGCGGCGCGACAGCACCTGGATCGTGCGGCGGATCTCCTCGTCGCGGCCGATCACCGGGTCCAGCTTGCCGTCGCGGGCGGCCTGGGTCAGGTCGCGCGTGTAACGGCGAAGCGCCTCGTACTGTCCTTCGGCACCCGCGGTGTCGGCCGTCCGGCCCTTGCGCAGGTTGTCGATGGCAGCCTCCAGCGCCTGCGGGGTGACGCCCGCCTGCTTGAGGATCTTGGAGGAATCGGCATCGCCTTCGCTGGCCAGCGCGAGCAGGAGCCGTTCCACGGTGACGTAGGAATCGCCCGCCTTCTTGGCGAGCTTCTCGGCCGCCTCGAACACCTTTCCGGTCGCCCGCGCGAGGTAGAGCTGGCCCGCGCCGGAGCCCTCGACCTTCGGCAGCTTGGCGAGCGCGGCCTCGACGGCCTGGAGCGCCTCGTCGGCGCGGCCGCCGGCGCGCGTGATCAGCCCCGCCGCCAGCCCTTCCGGGTCGTCGAGCAGAACCTTCAGTACATGTTCGGGGGTGAATTGCTGGTTGCCCTGGTTCATCGCCAGGGTCTGCGCCGACTGCAGGAAGCCACGCGCGCGATCACTGTATTTTTCGAAGTCCATCTGGCTCTTCTCCTTCGTGCGCACCGTCCATCGAGGCCCGGCGTCACGTTTCACACGACCGGCACCTCCGCGTCCTTTCGAAAGGTACGCACGAGAGCGGCCATGACACCTTGAGATCGATCATGTCTCCGGCTGCCGACCAAGGCGGCACGGACGATCGGACAAGACAAAAACGGCCCCGTTGCGGCGACCGCGACACCTCATATGGTGTGGCCGTAATGCAACAAAAGAGGTCGGGAGAAGGAAAAATGTGCGCCGTTAAGCGCTCTCGTCAGGCCAGTCGGCCGCGGGGGCATGAAGGGCCGGCGTGGCGCCGGTCCGGCGCGTTTCGGCAACCAGGGAAGAGCTTCGGCGGCCACGGAGGGCACGAATGAAGCGCTGGGAGCTATTGCTGCTCCGGCGGACGTGTCGATCCGATCGAAAGCGTAGCGCTGCCCGCGCGCATGCGCGGACGTGGCAGGCGTCACACCCGCGTGCGAACAGGACCGGCGGGGACACCGGCGCGACGCCTTATGGCGTCAGCTGAACGTGGATTGGTCAACCGCGACCGGCAGTTCCGCGCTGCGGAACGCGACGGCGCTGCGATGATCGCCCGAGACGGCACCGGGGGCGGCAAGCCACCCCCGGCGTGTCTTATGCGTCGGACGGTGCCGTTTCGTTGCCAGGCTGCGGTGCTGCGGCCTCGCCGGCAGCATCGGCGCTCGCACGCCGCGGCCGCCCACGCGGGGTGCGCGGTGCACGGGCACGACGGCGCGGTTTCGCCTCGCTCGCCTCATCACCGCCGGACGGCGCCTCAGCGGCCTGATTGCCGGAACCGGAGGCTTCGGCCGCCTGATCGGAATTGCCGTCGTCACCCGACGACCGGTCGGCATCGATCTCGGCGCGGCCGGATCGGTGGCCGTTTCCGTTTCCATTCCCGTTGCCATTTCCATGGCCGTTCGCGCCGTGACGCTCGAAGCCGGAATCGCTGGGCTGGTCGGAGGCCGCCGGGTCCGAATGGCCGTTTCCATTCTGCCCGCCGCGATGCTGACCGTACTGCTGCGGCTGGTCGTCGCCGTCCTGGTCATCGTCGCGCTGGCTTGACTGCTGCGGCTGGTTGGGACCCTGCGCCGCAGCCAGGATCCGGAAATAGTGTTCCGCATGCTGGAGATAGTTCTCGCCCATCACGCGATCGCCCGAAACCTGGGCATCCCGAGAAAGCTGGAGGTACTTCTCGGCAACGTGGAGAGCGGTCCCGCGGATTTTCACATCGGGTCCGTTCGATTCGAACGTCTTCGTCAGCGGATTCGGTCCCTTCCGGTTCCGACCGCGCAGTCGCTTGTTAGGATTACCTTGTCGCATCCGATCGTTTCTCGTTCGGAATAACGTAGGCCGTCACCCGGCGAAACTCGCCAAAGCCGGCATCGGCGCCGCAGACTAGAGTCCTTGGGATCGATCGGATCACACTCGGCACTCCAGCACCTCAAAGACGTCCCGCCATCCGACGCGCACGCGTGACATTCGGCAGGCCGCAAACCGGAACGACCCTTGGTCGATGGACCTGGGGCTGGTTCGCTCCAGCAGTTTGAGATCGAACATCTTTCCGCTCTCAGGTCCGTTCCTGGTGGCGGGATGCTCTAACCGAATCCCACAGTCGTCCCGAGACTGCGACTTCGCAGTGCCGAACTCCCGAGAAGAGCGATCGGCAGGCGAAGGCAGTCGAGAATGACGCGGTGGTCAGCGGCCTCCTCTTGGGCGCAAGGTCTCGGTTCCATCGCACATGTGCAATCGAACCGGTTGGGCATCCACTTAAATGTCACCAAGTGTGGTGAGGGTTGCCCGTAACCCCGTCGGCACCCGGAACGTAGCGATTTCCTTAGCGATTTCCAAGAGTAAAAATCCCACGGGGTGCCGCTAAAAGCAGCTTCGGGCGCATATTCTCGCCTCATTGCCATTCGGCCCGAAGAACCCGGGGCCGGTCTTCGAGGTCGCGGATGACCTGCAACCGCGCCAGGTGCGCCGCGCCGAAGATTTCGGCGACTGATTCGGCCTGACCGATCCCGAACTCCACCAGCACCACGCCCTTCGGCGACACCAGCCCGGAGGCGACGCCGGCAAGTTGCCGGTAGAACGCGAGCCCATCCGGGCCGCCGTCGAGTGCCGCCCGTGGATCGTGCTCGCGCACCTCCCGGTCGAGGTGCGCGATGTCGCCGGACGGGATGTAGGGCGGGTTGGAGACGAGCACGTCCACCGGCCCGCGCGCGGCGGATGCCGCGTCGCAGACGGTGAACCCCGCCCGGCCAGCGACGCCGATGGCCTGCGCGTTGCGTGCGGCCGTTGCCGCCGCGTCGGCGCTGATGTCGGTTCCGAGCCCCGTCGCATTCGGAAGCTCGGAGAGCAGCGCGATCAGGACCGCGCCCGTGCCGGTGCCGACGTCGACGATCCGGACCTGCCGCTGGCGGTCTCCCACCCAATCAAGGACGGCCTGAACGAGCGTTTCCGTGTCCGGCCGGGGTTCGAGCGTTTCCCGCGAAAGCGCCAGATCGAGACCGAAGAACGCGCGCCGGCCGACGATCCGGCCGACGGGTTCACCGGCCAGGCGCCGCGCGATCGCGGCATCGATCGCGGCGGCGTCGGCCGGCGAGAGCGCAGTGGGTTCGGCGACGATCAGCCCCGTCGCAGTGAGCCGGAGGACGTGGGCGACCAGCAGCCGGGCATCGAGTGCCGCGTTCGGGACCTCGGCGGCGCGCAGCCGCGCGCGGGCTTCGACGAGGGCGCGCCCGACGGTCGTCCCGTCAGCCATCCTGCTCGGCCAGAAGCGCCGCCTGATGCTCGGTGATCAGCGCGTCGATGATCTCGTCGAGGGCCTCGCCGGCCAGCACTTCGTCGAGCTTGTAGAGGGTCAGGTTGATGCGATGATCGGTCACCCGCCCCTGCGGAAAATTGTAGGTGCGGATGCGCTCGGAGCGGTCGCCGGAGCCGACCTGCCCCTTGCGCGCCGCGGCGCGTTCCGCGTCCAGCTTCGAGCGCTCCTCCTCGTAGAGGCGTGCCCGCAGCACCTGCATCGCGCGCGCCCGGTTCTGGTGCTGCGACTTTTCCGAGGAGGTGACCACGATGCCCGAGGGCAGGTGGGTGATGCGCACGGCGGAGTCGGTGGTGTTGACGTGCTGACCGCCGGCGCCGGAGGCCCGCATCGTGTCGATGCGGATGTCGGAGGCCGGGATGTCGAATTCGACCTGCTCGACCTCGGGGAGAACCGCGACGGTCGCCGCCGACGTGTGGATCCGGCCGCCCGATTCCGTTGCCGGCACGCGCTGAACCCGGTGCACGCCCGATTCGAACTTCAGCCGGGCGAACACCCCGCGGCCGGAGACCGAGAAGATGATTTCCTTGTAGCCGCCGGCTTCGCCTTCGCTCTCCGAAAGCAGTTCGATCTTCCATTTGTGCTTGTCGGCGAGGCGCTCGTACATGCGGAAGAGATCGCCCGCGAACAGCGCCGCTTCCTGCCCGCCGGTGCCGGCGCGCACCTCGACGATCGCGCTCTTCTCGTCCGCTGCGTCGGTCGGCAGCAGGCCGATGCGGATCTCCTGCGCAAGTTCCTCGAGCCGCTCAAGCAGGCCCGGACGCTCGCCCTCCGCCATGGAGCGGAGCTCCTTGTCCGTCGTCCGGTCGGCCAGCATCGCCTCGATGTCGTCGAGCTCGGACCGCACGTCCTTGTAGGCCCGGATCTTCGCGACCAGCGGCTGCAGTTCCGCGTATTCGCGCGCGAGGTCCACATAGGTGTCGGAATCCGCGCCGGACGCCATGCGGCTTTCCAGCATGTCGAAGCGGTCGACCAGGGATTCGAGCTTTTCCTGGGAGAACATGGATTGCGGTCCGGACCTCTTGGATGGACGGCGGCCGGGCTGCGGATCGGATCCGTTGCGCGGGCCATCGCTGCAGTTAACGCATTTTCCGATCGGATCGAAGCGGTGCCTTCGACCAGGAGCGGCTCAAGGCATTGGATCGGGAGCCGTATCCCGACGGGCGAACGCATCGACCCGATCGGAAGCGGCTCTAGAGGGGAATATCGTGCTCCTCGGCGTAGGCTGCCAGGAACGTGCGCATGTTGCCCGGCCAGCGGCCCGGTTCGAGGCGGGGGAGCAGCCGGGCGCGCAGCCGCCCGACATCCAGCGCGCGGGCCATGGCCTTTACCGGACCGATCGCGGCCGGCGGCATCGAGAGCTGCTGGTAGCCGAGGCCGAGCAGCGCCAGCGCCTCCAGCGGGCGGCCGGCCAGTTCGCCGCAGACGGTCACCGGCACATGGGCGCGCTCGCACTCGTCGGCGATGCGCTTGAGGGCGCGCAGGAACGACACGCAGAGCGGATCGAACCGCTTGGAAAGCCGGGTGTTGCCGCGATCCGCGGCCATCATGAACTGGAACAGGTCGTTCGACCCGACCGACACGAAGTCGACGGCGGCGAGGATCTCCTCCAGCTCGAACAGCAGCGACGGGACCTCCAGCATCACGCCGAGCTTGATGGCCTCGGGCGTTTCGTGGCCGTGGCGCTTGAGGTGGCGGATCTCCTTGTCCACCAGCGCGCGCGCCGCGGTGAACTCGGTGACCGACGAGACGAGCGGGAACATCAGGCGCAGCTCGCGGCCGGCCGCCGCATGCAGGAGCGCGCGGACCTGGACGCGCAGAAGGCCCGGACGGTCGAGGCCGAGCCGGATCGCCCGCCAGCCCATCGCCGGGTTCTCCTCGTCCACCGCGCGCAGGTACGGCAGCACCTTGTCGCCGCCGATGTCGAGCGAGCGGAACGTCACCGGCCGGTCGCCGGCGGCCTCGTAGATCCGCCGGTAGAGATCCTGCTGCTCGCGCACCCGCGGCAGGCTGTGCGCCACCATGAACAAGATCTCGGTGCGGAACAGCCCGATGCCGGCCGCTCCCGATTCGTCGAGGTGCGGCAGGTCGACCAGCAGGCCGGAATTGATCATCAGGGTCAGTTCGCGGCCGTCGCGCGTCGTCGCAGGCGCGTTGCGCAGGCGCCGGTACTGGACCTGGCGGCGGGCCCGGAACCGCACCTTCTCCGCGTAGGACCGTTCGATATCGGCCATCGGACGGAAATGGACGGCGCCGGAATCGCCGTCGACGATGACCGCGTCCCGCTCCTCCACCATCGACACCGCGCCGGCGACCTGACCGACCGCCGGAATGCCGAGCGCCCGGGCGATGATCGTCGCGTGGCTGGTCGGACCGCCCTCCTCCAGCACGAGCCCGCGAATGCGTTCGCGGTCGTAGTCGAGAAGCTCGGCCGGCCCCATGTTGCGGGCGACGAGGATTGCGTCCTGGGGGAACGAGGCGGTGCCGTGCGGCCGCCCGACGATTTCGCGCATCAGCCGGTTCGCGAGATCGTCCAGATCGTGCAGGCGGTCCCGCAGATACGGATCGACCGAGCGCAGCATCCGGGCGCGGGTGTCGGACTGGACCCGCTCGACCGCCGCCTCGGCGGTGAGGCCGTTGCGGATGGCCTCTTCCATCTTGCGCGCCCAGCCGCGGTCCTGGGCCACCATCAGATAGGCCTCCAGCACCTCGCGGTGTTCGCCGTGGTGGGCGATCTCCCGGCGCGACAACATCTGGTCGAGGGAGAAGCGCACCTTCTGAAGGCCGTTCTCCAGGCGGCTGAGCTCGAAGTCCGCGTCCTCGGCGATCAGGTTGGTGACCACCACGCGCGGCTCGTGCAGCACCGCGTGACCGAGGCCGACGCCCTCCGACAGGGCAGCCCCCTCGAGATGGATCGGGCGGCGGAGATCCAGCGCCGGGCCCTGCTTGGCCAGCGCCTCGATCTCGCCGGCGGCGATCATCTCCGCGATTACCATTGCGGTGGTCTGGAGCGCCTCGACCTCTTCCTCGTAATAGCTGCGGTGCGCCTTGTTCTGCACCACGAGCACGCCGAGCGTGCGGCCAGACCGGAGAATCGGCACGCCCAGGAAGGCGTTGTAGATCTCTTCTCCGGTCTCCGGCTTGTAGGCGAAGGCGGGATGGTTGCGGGCGTTCGGCAGGTTCAGCGCGCGCGCTTCCGCCGCGATCAGACCGACCAGGCCCTCGCCGATCCTGAGGCTCGTCTGATGGACGGCGTCACGGTTCAGACCTTCGGTGGCGTACAGCTCGAGCACACCGTCTGCCCGAAGGACATAGACGGAGCACACCTCCGCCACCATGTTGGCGGCGATCAGTACGACAATCTTGTCGAGCCGTTCCTGCGCATCGATTGGCTCCGCCATGACTTCGCGGAGCCGTCTGAGTAGGAGGCGCGGACCGGCGAGAGAGCCTCGCATAGTGCCTCCCCGGAACCTCGGTCGCCGATCGACTCCATGCCAAAACGGCCAGCCTCCGTTCGAGGCCAGCCGGCGTCAGGCAGTCGTCGTCTTGTCCAGCCCATATACAGAGTGGAGCGCGCGCACCGCAAGTTCCGCGTATGCCGCATCGATGAGCACCGAGATCTTGATCTCGGACGTGGAGATCGCCCGGATGTTGATCCCCTTCTCCGACAGCGCCCGGAAGGCGGCGGCCGCAACGCCGGCGTGGCTGCGCATGCCGACGCCGATCACCGAGACCTTCACCACGTCCGTGGCGCCCTCGATGGCCGTGTAGCCGATCTCGTCGCTCGCCTTGTCGAGCACCGCGAGCGCGCGGTCATACTCGCTCTGCGGCACGGTGAAGGTGATGTCGGTGGTCGATCCGTCCGGGCTGATGTTCTGGACGATCATGTCGACGTTGATGTGGGCCGCCGCCATGGGGACGAACACCGAAGCGGCCACGCCCGGGCGGTCGGCGACCTGCCGGATCGAGATCTGCGCCTCGTCCTTGGAATAGGCGATGCCGGTTACGATCTGCTGTTCCACGATCTCGTCCTCGTCGCAAATCAGGGTGCCCACGGGCTGGTTGCCGTTCGCCCGGATCGCCTCCGGGTCGTCGAAGCTCGACCGCACGAACGTCCGGACGCCGTGGATCATGGCCAGTTCCACCGAGCGCACCTGCAGTACCTTGGCACCCAGCGAGGCCATTTCCAGCATCTCCTCGTAGGAGACGCGGTCCAGCCGGCGGGCGGTGGACACGATGCGCGGGTCGGTGGTGTAGACGCCGTCCACGTCGGTGTAGATGTCGCAGCGGTCTGCATGAATGCCGGCGGCGATCGCCACCGCGCTGGTGTCGGAACCGCCGCGGCCGAGGGTCGCGATGCGGCCGTCGGGCGCCAGCCCCTGGAAGCCGGCGACGACGGCAACCTGGCCGCCCTCGATCCGCTCGATCAGCTTGTCGCCGACGATCGAGGTGATGCGCGCCGCGCCATGGGTGCCGTCAGTCAGCACCGGCACCTGCCAGCCCTGCCAGGACCGGGCGTCCACGCCCATCGCCTGCAGGGTGAGCGCCAGCAGCCCGGTCGAGACCTGCTCGCCGGACGCAACCACGGCGTCGTACTCGCGCGCGTCGTGCAGCGGCGAGATCGCGCGGCAGTACTCCACCAGCTTGTTGGTCTCTCCCGCCATGGCGGAGACGACGACCGCGACCTTGTGGCCGGCGTCGACTTCGCGTTTGACGTGACAGGCCACGTTGCGGATGCGATCAAGGTCGCCGACGGATGTTCCGCCGAACTTCATGACCAGTCGGGCCATGGTCCAATACCGATTCGTTTGTGAAAAAGGCTAAAGGATCCCCGTCGACGGGTTTCCCGACCGAAGTGGCGGGCTAGATATCACCGTGCTGTCGCCACAGCAACTCGACACGTGACAGCACCCCCGCGCGGCAGCGACCGCGAGACAGACGGACGCAAGGAATGAAGGCCATGTCAACGGGCACGATCGATCAGGGGGAGGTCGACCGCTTTTCGGCGCTCGCCGCCGAATGGTGGAACCCGCGCGGCAAGTTCCGGCCCCTCCACAAGTTCAATCCGGTCCGCCTCGCCTACATCAAGGAGGTCGTCGCGCGCCATTTCGGCCGCGAGGTCGACGACGCGAAAGCCCTCTCCGGCCTGCGGCTGCTGGATATCGGCTGTGGCGGCGGGCTCCTCTCCGAGCCGATGGCCCGCCTCGGCGCCGACGTCGTCGGCGCGGATGCCGCGGAAACCAACATCGAGGTCGCGCGCATCCACGCCGAGCGCTCGGGCGTGACGGTCGACTACCGCGCGACCACCGCCGAGGCGCTGGCCGATGACGGCGAGACCTTCGACGTCGTTCTGGCGATGGAGATCGTCGAGCACGTCGCCGACGTGCCGCTGTTCGTGTCCGCCTGCGCGCGCATGGTGAAGCCGGGCGGCTTGCTGCTGCTCGCCACCATCAACCGCACGCCGAAGGCCTATGCCCTCGCCATCTTCGGCGCCGAGATCGTCCTGCGCTGGCTGCCCCGCGGCACCCACCAGTACGAGCGGCTGGTGAAGCCGACCGAGCTGGAGGCCGCCATCGACGGCACCGGCCTGTCGATCCTGGAAACGACCGGCGTGGTGTTCGACCCGCTGCGCGACCGCTGGGAGCGCTCGGCCGACATCGACGTCAACTACATGATGCTGAGCGCGCGGCCGTCGGCCGCGTGACGCGTCAGGTCCGCTCCCACGCCGCCTTGAACTCGGTCAGGGTCTGCCCGATCTTGCGGCCGTAGTAGAACCGCTCGACCAGCGCGAACACCTCGTCGGCCGGCATCGAGCCGTCCAGCGGCGCCACCTTGGCGAACCGCGACAGCAAATCGTCGAGCGCCGGCGGCGCCATCGACGCCTCCAGGATGGCGTCGAAGCCCTTCTCGACCTCGTGGTCGAGATCCGCCATCACCGCCCGTGCGTCGGCGCCCACCTCGATGCGCTGCGCCACGGCGGACGCCCGCTCGAACAGCCCCAGATAGCTGACCAGCGCCTCCATCAGGATAGTCACTTCGTTCAGCGCCGCGCCGCCGCCGCGGCCGAGCCACCGCTCCGCCTTGAGGGACGGCAGCTCCGCCCGGATGGTGCTCGCCTCCGCCTCCAGCGGCGCGGTGTGATCGACCCCGATCACCGGCCGCTCCGCCGCCATGCGGAACGCCGTGCGGCATCGCGAGAGAAAGGCCCGCACCTCCGTGCCGACACGGTCGCCGGCGAACGAGGGCGCCACCGTCCAGGCCACCGCCAGCGCCACACCGGCCCCAATCAGGGTCTCATAGGCCCGCGCCAGCATGACCGCGGGCCCCACGCCTTCCAGCATGTGCAGTCCGGTGACGACCGTGAAGCCGATCAGGGCGGCCGCCACCTCGTAGCGGACGTCGATCACCATGATCGCCGCCATCACGCACAGGAAGACCAGCGCGAGTTCGACCGCGGGCGCATGACCGATCAGCGGCGACAGCGCGATGGCCGCCAGCACGCCCACCGCGGTGCCACCGGCGCGGCGCAGCGTCCGGTTGACGGTCTCCCCCACCGTTCCGTTGAGGACCAGGGCGACGGTGAGCGTCGCCCAGTAGGCGTGCTCGAAGTGGAACGCATAGTTGAGCCCCGTCGTGATCGACGCCGCGACGACGCCCTGAATGAGCAGCCGCCGGCCCAGCGACGCGGCGCCATAGTTCCGCCCGGCCGCCGGCGGCGTGACCTCGGCGGGCGCGATGCTGGCCCCCGCCGTATCCAGCGACACCGCGACGCGGACCACGCCGGTCAGGAGCCGCATGAGCTGCAGCTTGTCTTCGGTTGCGAGCTGCGGGTCGGCGATCAGGTCGCCGCGCGCCGCCTCCAGGCCGTCCGAAAGCTCCTTCGCGTGGGCCGGCTCGCCATGCGCGACGCGGCTCACCAGATGCGACAGCGAAGAGAGGGCCTCGCGGATGCGCCCCTTCACGATTGGCGTCGCGAGGGCGGACTCGCCGATTTCGGCGAGCGCATCGGCGATCGATTCGCAGGCCAGCAGCAGCCGGTAGGCGGTGGCCACTTCCTGAGCGTGCCGGTCGGCAAGGTCGGGGGCCTCGGCGCCTGCAACCTCGTACGCGCCCGCCACGCTTCCCCAGCGCCGGCGCAGCGACCGGATCTCCGAGACCGGCCGCTCGCCGCGCCCGAGCGCGTCGGCGACGTCGGTGAGTCCCGCGGCGATTGCTACGAGGAAGTGCTGCTTCTGGAGCCGGAAGACGCGCACTGCGGAGGGGCGCCAGGTCGCGAACCGCACGAACAACCCGACCAACGCGCCGACGAGACCGGCCACCGGCAGCCAGACGCCCAGACCGCGCGTCGGATCGATCAGGACGGCGAACAGGCTGAGGATGATCAGCGCAACGCCGAGGCGGGTTCCGGCAGGTCCGTAGCGCCTTATGTACAGCCCGCCGCCGATGACCACGATCCAGAGGAGATGGAGCGGCACCGCGCCATATCCCCACGAGCCGGGGGCGGCCAGCCCGATCACCAGCAGGTAGCCGATGCCGACGAGCGCGATCTGAAGCGACGCCCTGAACTCCGCCCGCCGCGAGGCGGGTGGGACGAGCAGCACGATGTGGGACGCCACCACCGAGGCGACCGCCGCGGTCGTGAAGGTGAGCTTCGGCGGGGAAAACATGTCGGCATAGGCCGGCAGATTTGTGCGCACCCAGTCGCCGAACAGCCTGTCGGCGAACGGCACGCCGTGGGTCGCCAGCAGCATGCCGGCGCCGATCCCCAGCGCCAGTGCCGCGACCAGATGAAGGCCGCGCGCCAGGCGCACCCCGCCCGGGTCGAACGCGACGAGCCGCTCCACGAGACCAGATACGCGCCCGATGCCGCGCGCCGCGTCCGCCGTCATCTTCCTTGCTCGCCGGTCCGGGATGGCTTCACGGGGTTTCGGTCTCGAGGAAATGGGCGATCCGCCGCAGCGCCTCCTCGATCTCGGCTTCCGAGGCGGCATAGGAAAGCCGCATGTAGCCCTCGCCGAGAATGCCGAAATCGGGACCGCCGATCAGCGCCACCCCTGCCGTCTCCAGAAGGCGGCTGGCCAGCGGCTTGGCCTTGAAGCCGGTCTCCTTGATGGAGGGAAACGCATAGAACGCGCCGTTCGGGGTCCGGCAGGAGATGCCGGGCAGGCGGTTGAGCCCGTCGACCACCAGCGTCCGGCGCCGGTCGAACGCCGCGACCATCTCGTCGACCGCGTCCTGGGGGCCGGTCAGCGCGGCGATCCCCGCGTACTGGGTCGCCGCGTTGACGCACGACCACGCGTTCACGGCGAGCTTGCGCGCCGGGTTGATCAGGCTTTCCGGCCAAAGGGCGTAGCCCAGGCGCCAGCCGGTCATCGCGTAGGTCTTCGACCAGCCGTCGAGGAGGATGAGCCGGTCGGCGATCTCGGGATAGGACAGCAGCGAGACGTGCTCGGTCCCGCCATAGAGGATGCGGCCGTAGATCTCGTCGGAGAGGATCGCGACGTCGGGATAGTCGGCAAGGCCCGCCACGAGGGCGTCGATCTCGGCCCGCGGAGTCACCCCGCCGGTGGGGTTCGCCGGCGAGTTGAGGATCACCAGCCGCGTCTGCGGCGTCATCAGCGACAGCGTCTCGGCGGCGGAGAACGCGAAGTCGTTTTCCTCGCGGATCGGAATCGGCACCGGACGCGCGCCGGTGAACTCGATCATCGACCGATAGATGGGAAAGCCCGGGTCCGGATAGAGGATGTCGGCGCCGGGTTCGCCCATCATCAGGATCGCCATGAACATGGTGACCTTGCCGCCGGGCACAACGACGATCCGGTCGACGGCGGGCTCGATCCCGGTGCGCGCCAGGAGATCGGCGGCAACGGCCTCGCGCAGCGGCAGGATGCCGGTGGCCGGGGTATAGCCGTGGTGACCATCGCGCAGCGCCTTGACGGCGGCCTCGACGATGTGGGGCGGGGTTTTGAAGTCCGGCTGGCCGATGCCGAGATTGATGATCGACTTGCCCTCGCTGGCGAGTTGCGTTGCGCGGGCAAGCACCGCGAAGGCGTTCTCCTCGCCAATGCGGTCAAACGCTGCGATCGGTGTCGGCATCGACGTCTCTCCCAATTATGCGCTGGTCCGCCGATCCCTCGAAAGGCCTTGCGGCACCGACCGGTCGAAGGCAGCGTCAATCGGCCCTCCTCCCTGGATGGGCCCAAGGATCGTCAATAGCCGAGGGACCCCCGCGATGGAATTCGAGAATGACAAGGCCCGCCGCTTTCAGGCCCTGCACGCAGGCAACGACCTGTTCGTCATGGCGAACGCCTGGGACCTCGGTTCGCTGCGCATGTTCGAGGCGATCGGCTTTCCCGCGCTTGCAACCACCAGCGCCGGCTTCGCCTACAGCCTTGGACGGTCCGACGGGACCGGGTCCATCGTCCGCGACGAGGCGCTGGCGCACGTCGCGGAGTTCGCCGGTGCCACCTCGCTGCCGATCTCGGCCGACATGGAAGCGGGCTACGGCAAGGACCCCGACGCCGTCGCCGACACCATCCGCCGGGTGATCGCCACCGGGGCGGCGGGATGCTCGATCGAGGATGCGACCTACGATGAGGAGGACCCGCTCTATTCCATCGAGAAGGCGGCCGATCGGGTCGCGGCCGCGCGGGCAGCCATAGACGCGTCCGGCGCGCCGTTCGTGCTGACGGCGCGGGCAGAGTGCTTCCTGATGGGGACGCCGGATCCCCTCGCCGACTCCATCCGCAGGCTGCAGGCCTACCAGGAGGCCGGGGCCGACTGCCTCTACGCGCCCGGCCTCACCACCCGCGACGAGATCGCCGCGGTGGTCGGGGCGGTCGATCGCCCGGTGAACGTGCTTGCCGGGCTCGGACCCGAACCGCTCTCCATCCAGGCCCTCGCGGACCTGGGCGTGCGGCGCGTCAGCCTCGGCTCGGGGCTCGCGCAGTTCGCCTATGCCATGGCCATTGACGCGGCCCGCGAGATCCTCGAGGACGGCTCCTTCGGCTTCCTGAAGGAGACGAACGGCGTCGGTCGGATCAACCGCTTCTTCGCGACGGGCGAGCTGCCGCCGCGTCCGGGCCGGTGAGGATAGCGATCCGTTGCCAGGGCGGCCGCGTCAGGCGGCGCCCATCTCGGCGATCGGCGACAGGCCGCGGCCGGTGCTGAACCAGGCCTCGAGGTTGTCGAACATGACCTGCCCCATGGCGGTCCGGGTCGGGACCGAGCCCGACGCGAGGTGCGGCAGCAGCACGACGTCCTCGCGGGCGATCAGGCCCGGATGCACGCGGGGCTCCTCCTCATAGACGTCGAGGCCGGCGCCGGCGATCGTGCCCGCTTCCAGCGCAGCCACCAGCGCCGCCTCGTCGACCGCCGTGCCCCGCCCGATGTTGATCAGGTACCCCTTCGGTCCGAGCTTCTCGAGCACGGCGGCATCGACGATGTGGCGCGTCTCCGCGCCGCCCGGCGTCGCGACGAGCAGAATGTCGGAGGCCTCCGCGAGCGCCGCGGGGCTGTCGAAGTAGGCGTGGGCAACCCCGTCCTGACGGGTGCGCCCGTGATAGGCGATCTTCAGGCCGAAGGCTTCCGCGCGACGGGCCACCGCGTGGCCGATGCGCCCGAAGCCGAGGATGCCGAGGGTGCCGCCCACG
Organism: Amorphus suaedae; assembly: GCF_053629675.1. Classification (NCBI taxonomy): domain Bacteria; kingdom Pseudomonadati; phylum Pseudomonadota; class Alphaproteobacteria; order Hyphomicrobiales; family Amorphaceae; genus Amorphus; species Amorphus suaedae. The sequence goes on from NZ_JBRJIT010000001.1 coordinate 2,923,066, forward strand.
AGGCTGCCGGGGCTGATCGGCATCGGCCCGTTCGCTTCCCACTTGCCGGCGCGCAGGTAGGCGTCGCCCGCGGCGAGCCGGCGGACCGTCATCACGATCAGCGCCATCGCCACGTCGGCGACTTCCTGGGTGAGCGCGTCCGGGGCGTTTGTGACGAGGATGTTGCGCGCCAGCGCAGCCGGAACGTCGACGCCCTCGTAGCCGGCGCCCGCGACCGCGATCACCTCGAGCGTGCCGAGCCGGTCCATCAGCGCGGCATCGACGACGCCGGTCGGGAACATGCCGATCCCGCGCGCCGTCCCGACCGCCTGCTCGATCACGGCCCCCGGGTCCCGCGCGCCCGGCAGCCACAGGACATCGAAGCGCTCTTCCAGCTTCGCGACGATGGTGGGAAGCATCGGGGTCATCATCAGAACGGTCGGTTTGGCCAAGTCAGCCTCCAGGCAGGGGGTCGGACGGGACGATGCGCCGGCGGGCGCGGGACTGCGATATCACAGCGGCTTGTGCACGCCACCCCTGCGCCGGTGCTCGCGGTGCAGGATGTAGAGGCCGGAGCAGACGATGATCGACGTTCCGGCCACGGTCCACACCCCGGGCACCTCGTTGAAGATGAGATAGCCCGAGATGCTCATCCAGACGATCTGGGTGTAGATGAACGGCGCCAGCGTCGAAGCCGGGGCGATCCGGTGGGCCCGGATCAGCAGGTAGTGGCCGAAGCCGCCGAACGCCCCGGTCAGCAGGATCAGCGGCACGAGCCAGACATCCGACGGCATCACCGCGACCGGAAGCGCCACCGGCGCGAGGCCGATCGTGCCCACGAAGCCGGAATAGAAGATCATGGTCTCGGAGCTTTCGGTCGCCCCGAGCAGGCGCGTCATCAGGATATAGCAGGCGTTGGACACCATCGCGCAGAGCGACAGCATGACGCCGATGCTGATGTCCTGGAACCCGGGCCGGGTGATGACCAGGACGCCGATGAAGCCCACCGACACGGCCGACCACCGGCGCACGCCCACCTTTTCGCCCAGCACGGGACCGGCCAGCGCCGTCACCAGCAGCGGCGTGGCGAACATGATGGCCACCGCCTCCGTCAGCTGCAGATACTGAAGCGCCCCGAAGTTCAGCGCGGTGGTCGAGAACATGAACGCGCCGCGCAGGATCTGCAGCAGCGGACGGCGCGTCTTGAGATGGAACGGCCGCGACCACAGCCGCAGCAGCAGGACGACGAAGATCGTGTGGGTGACGAAGCGCAGCCAGGCGACCTCGACCGCCGGCATGTACTGGCCGAGATATTTTGCCGTGGTGTCGAGAGCGGCGAACAGGGCCGCCGTAGCTGTCATCAGGACGATGCCGCGCAGCGTGTCGCGAGACGAGAGGTCCGACAGGGACGGGGTCGACATGGAACGCTTTCGCCTTGCACGATCGCGGCCGATCCGAAGGCGTCAGATGCCGCGCAGCGAGCCTATCCGCAGGCGCGTGCTTTCCAAAGCGCTGTCGACGCAGACGAAGCATGTGGGCTGTGCATGGAGACGGGCGGGAGCCTCAGACGGTGGCAGGCTCTTCGAGGTCGTCCGGCTCTTCGTCCAGGCTGTCGACGAACCCACCGGCCGCCGCCAGGTTCTTCTCGATCGTCCGCAGCAGCTTGCGCAGCCGCTTGCGGTCCTTGTCGTCGAGGCCGGCGAGCGCCTCCTTCTCCAGGCGCTTCCAGGCCTTGTCCACGTCGGAGATCCGCGCACGGCCCTCGTCGGTGAGGAAGACGCGGGACAGGCGGCCGTCGCTTGCCGAGCTCTGGCGCTCCACGAGCCCGTGGCTCGCCAGCCGGCTAATCATCTTGGTGACGGTGGGAGGCTGAACGCCGAGGACCGTGGCGAGCTCGCTCATGGTCTGGCCGTCGGTCTCCGACAGCGCCTTCAGCAGGAATTCCTGTCCCGGATGCAGGCCGATGCGGCTCAAATGGCCACCGGATCGCGCACGTTGGGCTTTCGCAGCCTGCGCGAGTCGAAACGTCGCGGTCTTTCGGTAGCTGAATGACATCGTGTTTTGTCTCTACCAAACCGGGATGACGGCTCCATGACTATTCTGAGCCTGGCAACGAATCACTGAAACGGTAGTCGACCGCGGATGGCCGGGCAACGTACCCCGACGCGGTGGGCGGTCGGCGCGATCATCTTTAGCGCGAAGACAACCGAAGGCTGCACGCGCGACATGGTCAGGAGCCTCCCCGCATGCCGCGGGCGAGCCCGCTCACCCGCTCCAGGAACCTGGTCCGCCGGTCGAGCGACACCGTGTCCATCCGGTAGAGCGCGAGGTAGCGCCGCCGGCACCCCGGCGCGCACAGGCTGCCGATGCCGCGCAGGATCGTCCGGCGGCCGGGTTCGCCGACGAACTTCGAGGTCAGCCAGGTCGCGCCGCAGGTGGTCACCACCGCGATCTCCACGATGTTGCGCAACTGGCCGGCGGGCCGCTCGGTCTCGGTCGGCATCGAAAACGTCGCATGCGGCACGAACACCCGGTCGAGCCAGCCTTTAAGGATCGCCGGCAGGCCGAACCACCAGGTCGGATAGACGAACACCAGCGCATCGCACCATCTGAGCCGCTCGAGCTCGCCCGCCACCGGCGCCTCGTTCTCGCCGGGCGTGTGGTAGGTCTCCCGCTCCGCCGGACCCATCACGGGGTCGAACCCCTCCGCGTAGAGATCGGCGACGCGCACCTCGTGTCCGGCGTCGGCGAGCCCCCCGACGAGCCGGTCGCGCACGGCGGCGTTGAAGCTCCCGTCGCAGGGGTGGGCGTAGACGACGAGGACCTTCATGATCCGCCGGCCCGAAGACGGGTCGTCCTCATCGCGAAAGGCCCGGAAACAGGTAGGTCTGCCGGCCCTGGAGATCGAAATCCGGATCCTCCCAGGCGATCATCTTGCCGGGATTGAGGAGGCCCTTCGGATCCGCTTCCTTCTTGAAGGCGAGCTGGGCGCTGTCCGACTGCTTCATCCCGCCTTCCTCCAGGGTGTAGCGATGCGGATTGAAGACCGGACAGCCCATGTCCTCGTGGACCTTCACGATCGCGTCCAGACGCTCCTCGGTGGTGAAGCGGACGAGCGCCAGCCCGAAGCAGGTGATCACCCCGTCGAAGCGCACGAACTCCAGGTGCGTGACCACCTCGTCGCCGAAGGCATCGGCGATCGCGGCCACCTTCGAGAGATGGTTCGGATAGGGATAGAGCGACTGGAGATAGGTGATCGCCGGATCGACGCGCAGCGCCCGCAGCGTGGTGTGGTTCCAGGTCAGCTCGTACACCGGCGGCAACTGCTCCCGGTCGGCGGCGCTCGCGCGGTCGGAGCGGTAGAGCACGCTCCCGCGCGACCGGCCCACCAGTGCCATCAGCGAATCAACGGCGAACGGGGCCACCATCAGCAGGACGACGGACTGGCCGCGCCCGATGAAGCGCTGGTGGCGCAGGAAATAGTCGTGACCCGCCGGGGCAGCCACGACCCCAACCTCCTTGGTGAGCAGCCCGTCGCTGCGGGCGACGAGGTCGGCGAAGATGGCTGCCGGCATCAGGGCATCGAAGCCGACGATCACGTCGACCCAGTCGTACGCCGCGGCAAGCGGCATCTCGACCTCGGTGATCACGCCGTTGGTGCCGTAGGCGTGGCTGACCTTGTGGATGTCCTCCCCGCTGAGGCTGAGCTTGCGCGGTTCGGCCTCCATCGTCATCACGTCGAGGCGGACAACGTTGCCAAGATCGCGCAGGCCGCCCCACTGCACCGATCCGACGCCACCTGACCCGCCCGCCACGAACCCGCCGATCGAAGCCGTACGGTAGGTCGAGGGATGCATCCGGAGCTCCTGCCCGGCCGTAGCCTTCGTGGCGCGGTCGATGTCGGCCAGGATGGCGCCCGGCCCGGTGGTCACCGTTCCGGACCCGACGGCGCGCACATCGGCCATCTCGGCGAGGTTGAGGACGAGGCCGCCGGCAAGCGGCATCGCCTGGCCGTAGTTGCCGGTGCCGGCGCCGCGCACCGTCACCGGCACGTCGTGGCGATGGCAAGCGGCGAGGATCCGGGCGACGTCGGCGTCGGTTCTGGGGGTGGCGACGAGATCGCCGGAGACGTGATCGAGCTGGCGCTTGAGGACCGGCGAATACCAGAAGAAATCGCGGCTCTTCTGCTTCACCAGCGAGGGGTTGCGCTCGATGGACACGCCAGCGAGGTCCGCAACGAGGCTTTCGAGATCAGCCATCCGCACTCTCCTAGAGGTCGTCCAGCTCCCGATAGTCGGGCACGACGCGGTCGAGCACCACCCCGTCGCGCAGCACGATCCTGTCGTCCTGGCTGCGGGCGAGCAGTTCGCTGAAGGAGCGCGCCCGGAACAGCACCAGATCCGCCGGCGCACCGACCTCGAGACGCCCCCTCGTCTCGTCGCCCATCATCGCCGCCGGGACCCGTGTCACGGCCGCCGGCCAGTCGGCGAACGGATGATCCAGGTGCAGGATCCGGGTCGCCGCCCGGAAGACTTCGACCATGTCGAGATCGCCGTAGGCGTAGAATGGGTCCCGGGTGTTGTCGCTTGCAATTGCGACGGGAATATTTCGGGCTCGCATCTCGTGAACGAGCGTCACGCCGCGCAGGCGGGGCGTGCGGCCGGGGACCCTGTCCTGGAGGTAGAGATTGCACAGCGGCAGGGTGACGACCGCAAGGCCGGCGCGGGCGACGAGGTCCAGCGACCGTCCCGCGTCGGCGTCCGGTTGGGCGGACAGCGAACACGCATGGCCAACCGTCACCCGCCCGGCGAAGCCGGTCGCGAGGCACGTCTCCGCGATGCGCCGCAACCCGTCGGCCGAAGGATCGGTCGTCTCGTCGCAGTGAAAATCGAGATCGAGCCCGTAGCGCGCCGCCACATCGAACAGCCGCGACAGCCGTCCATCCAGATCCGGCATCGGATAGGTGACCGCCCCCAGGATGCCACCGTGGTCGGCGACGTGACGCACGTAGTCGTCGAGGGCGGCGCCCTCCGGCAGATCGTCGATGGCCATCAGCGCGACGGCCTGAAGCTCGATCCGGCCCCGCCAGGCATCCCGCATTTCAGCGAACACCGGCCACGAAATATGATGCTGCGGCGGCTTGGAATCCAGGTGGGTGCGGATCATCCGCGTGCCGTGGGCCTCGGCGCAGCGGAGCGAAAAATCCATCCGCCGGCGGACGTCCAAGGCCGTCCAGTTGGCCGTCCGGTCAACCTCGCAGGCCTCCAGCGCCGCCTCGAAGCGACCGTCGGGGTTGGGTGCGCGCGCCCAGATGTGGCCCTTGTCGAGATGGGTGTGGACGTCGGCGAAGGCCGGAAAGACGAAGCCGTCGTCGAGATCGGATACCCCGGCGGGGGCATCGATGCCGGCCGGCTCGATGGAGGCGATCCTGCCGTCGGCGATGGCGAGGTCCACCCGGACGACGTCGGTTCCTTCGGCCGCCGGCCCGAGTGCCGGGCAGAGCGCAGCGGGGACGCTGGCGCGCACGAGGCGCCTTGGCCGGTCGCCGGGTCGCAGTCCCGGGCTCCACGCCATCGCGTCAGCTCTCCCGCCGGATCGCACTCTCGTGCCACTTGCGCAGCACCAGGTGGGACACGAAGCTGAGCACCAGATAGATCGCGATGCCGACCGCCGAGATGAGGATCAGGGCGGCGAACATCCGCGCCGTGTTGAGGCGGTAGCCCGCCTCGATGATGCGGAACGCCAGCCCCGACCCGAAGCCCGCGGTGCCGGCCACGAACTCCGCCACCACCGCGCCGATCAGCGCCAGCCCGCCGGCAATGCGGAGCCCTCCGAGGAAGTAGGGCATCGCGGCCGGCAGCTGCAGATGGCGCAGCGTCTGCCAGCGGTTTGCCCCGTAGAGGCTGAACAGCGCATGCAGGTTGCGGTCCGCCGAGTTCAGCCCAAGCGTCGTGTTCGACAGGATCGGGAAGAAGGCGACGATCCACGCGCAGATCAGCAGCTTCGCGGTGGTGTTGTCGACATAGATGTTGATGAGCGGGAACACCGCGACGATGGGTGTCACCTGCAGCACCACGGCGATCGGAAACAGGGAATACTCGACCAGCCGCGACTGCGAAAACAGGATGGCGAGGCCCACCGCGCCGACCGTCGCGACCCCCAGCGCCAGAAGCGTGATCGCCAGCGTGTTGAGGAGCGCGTCGGAGAGGATCGGCCAGTCGTCGACCAGCGATTGGAAGACCCTGCCCGGACCCGGCAGGATGTAGGGCGGGATCTGGTTCACCACGACGACCAGGTGCCACGCCCCGACGAGCAGCACCACCACGCAGATCGGCAGAAGCCAGCGCGCTGCCCGGTCCATCGACGAGGCGCGGGGCGGGCCCGCGTCGCCGGTCTGCTCCATCGACCGCCACGCCTGGGCGGGTTCGTCGATGGGGTCCGATTCGATCGCGGGCTCCGACACCGTACTCACCACCGCTCCGCCTTCCCGTGCCTCACGCCGCGTATCCCTCGCCCATGGCGGCGTGCAGCGCGTCGGACGTTTCCCGGCAGGAGCGCGCATAGGCTTCCGTCGTGCGGAAGGACTCGCGCCGGGGATAGGGCTCGTCGACCGCCAGCGTCCGGATGATGCGGCCGGGCCGCGCCGCCATGACCGCGATGCGCGTCGAGAGGAACACCGATTCGAAGACCGAGTGCGTGACGAACACCACGGTGAACCCGAGTCGGCCCCACAGCTCCAGAAGGTCGTTGTTCAGCCGGAAGCGGGTGATTTCGTCCAGCGCCGCGAAGGGTTCGTCGAGCAACAGCAGCCGCGGTTCGGTGACGAGCGCGCGGGCGATGGAGACCCGCATCTTCATGCCGCCCGAGAGCTCGCGCGGATAGGCCTCGGCGAAACCGGCCAGCCCCACCCCCTCCAGCGCCGCCATCACCCGGTCGCGCGCGGCGCGCCGCGACACGCCCTTCAGCCGCAACGGCAGCCAGACGTTGGTGAACGCCGATGCCCACGGCATCAGGGTCGGCTCCTGAAACACGAACCCGACGTCCCGGTCCGCCTGCTTTCCGCCCGGCCGCGCGATCGTGCCCGCGGTGGGGTCGATCAGGCCGGCGATCAGGCGAAGCACGGTCGACTTTCCGCAGCCCGACGGTCCGAGAAGGCTGAGGAACTCGCCTTCTGCCACCGTCAGATCGAGACTGGAGACCGCGGTCGTCCCGCTTGGAAAGCGCTTGGTGACACCGCTCAGGACGACGGCCGGCGCCACGTCGGCGACGGCTCCCGTCCGGCCTTTTTCCGCGGCCTCCACCATGGCCCTCCTCGCGTTGCCGCCTACCGGCCTACTTGCTGCCGGTCAGCTGCTTCTTCAGATCGAGCCCGAGGCCCTTGTTGACGAATTCGAGCGTGTAGGCCTTGGAGATGTCGATGTCCGCCGGCAGCACGCCCGCGTCGACCATCTTGCCGTAGAAGCTCTTGAACCGTGCGTCCGTCATGGCCCCGATGCCCAGCTCCAGCGCGTCGCCAGAATCGACGATGCCGTATTCCCTGAGCTTTTCACGCGAGAACGCGAGCTGCTCCTCGGTCATGTCCGGGTTCGCCGCCATGATCACCGCGTCGGCGGCGGACGGATCCCCGTAGAGATAGGTGTACCAGCCGAGCGCCGAGCCGTCGACGAAGCAGGCCACCGCCTCCGGCATCTCGTCGATCGTCTTCTGCATCACCTCCACCGTGGTGGCGTAGGTATCGAACCCGTAATCGGCGATGAGGAAGATGTTCGGCTTGAAGCCGCCCTGGGTCTCGATGGCATAGGGCTCGGAGGTCACGTAACCCTGCTGCCCAACGCGCGGATCGGCGATGAACGGGGCGGCATTGAAGGTGTACGGCTTCCGCTGATCAGCCTTGAATCCGTAGGCCGGGATCATCCACTGGAAGAACGACTGGAAGCCTTCGTCCCCCAGAAGCAGGTCGATCTCCTTCAGGCTCTCCCAGGTGTCGAGACCCTGGTCCGGATGGGTCATGATGACCTGCGGCTCCTTCTGGAAGTGCGCGGCCACCACCTTCAGCGGGATGTTCTGCTCCACCGCCGAGAAGGCCTGGATCAGGTTTCCGCCCATGTGGAACTGGATTTTGCCGGCAAGCAGCAGTGCCCGGTTGTTCACCTGCGGGCCGCCCGACACGATCTCCACGTCCAGACCGCACTTCTCGTACGTCCCGTCGGCAACGGCCTGGTAGTAGCCCCCGTGCTCGGCCTCCGGCAGCCAGTTGGTGCCGAACCTGACCTTTTCGAGGGCCGCCGCGGGGCCCGCCAGCAGGGTCGCCGCCGCCAGTGCGCAGGCAAGAGAAGGGATCGCACGTGTCATCGCTGGTTCGTCCTCACGTTGTCTCGATCCACCCGCGCCGGAGGTGATCGCTGTCGATGGATCCGGAGCAGGCGGTCCCGCGCTCCGCCCGATTTCGACTGGCCGTCAACCGTCCCGGGACGCGATGGCCTCCCAGAGGCGACGGCTCGATACGGTCAATCACCGACGTGCAACGTGCATGCCAGAGAGCACGAATGACCGGATGGAAACGCCGCGAGCCCCACGACCGGAAGAATAGAACGCCGACCCCGCGGGGCAAGCCGTCGGATGCGCCGGCGCAAAAGTCGACGAAGCCGCCCGAACAATCCGCGTTGCGCGCCCGTTTCAGCCGCGACGCAGGTGCGATAGCCTGCATGCCGTGATCGATCGAGGAGCGCCCTAGCCGTGCTGACGAGCCACACCCCCGACACCATCCGCCCCCCGTTCGCGCAGTACGTCCACGGCGTCGAGATCCCGGCGGGCTTTCGCCTGCTGGTCTGCTCGGGACAGCTTGGGGTGACACCCGAGGACACCATTCCGGACGATGCCGAGGCACAAGCCGACCAGTGCTTCGCCAACATCCGGGAAATCCTGCGGTCGGCGGACATGTCGGCCGACGACGTGGTGCGTCTCAACGCGTTCGTCACCGACCGTGCCCATCTCGCCGCCTACATGCGCGCCCGCGACCGCTTCATCGGTGCCCGCGCCCCGGCGTCCACCCTGATGATCGTCGCCGGGTTCACCGTCCCGGAGCTGAAAGTGGAAGTCGAGGCACTGGCGGCGGGAAAGGCCCGCTGATGGCTCCGATCCGCCTCCCCGCGCGCCGCTGGGCGGACATGACCACAACGATGTTCGCCGAGGCAGACACGTCGGGCTGGATCGCCATCCTTCCCGTCGCCGCGATCGAACAGCACGGCCCCCACCTTCCGGTCGCGACCGACACGGCCATCGTCACGGGCGTCGTCGAGCGGGTGATCGCCAGCCTGCCCGACGACCTCCCGGCAACCGTGCTGCCGGTGCAGGCCATCGGCAAATCCAACGAGCACATCGCCTCGCCGGGCACGCTCACGCTCTCCTGGGACACGGTGATCCGGGCCTGGATCGAGATCGGCGAAAGCGTGCGCCGGGCCGGCGTGCGCAAGCTCCTCATCCTCAACGCCCACGGCGGCAACGTTCCGCTCATCGACGTGGTGACCCGCGAACTTAGGGTTCGCTGCGGCATGCTGGCGGTGCACTCGGGCTGGTTCCGCTTTCCCGCCCCCGAGGGCACCTTCGACCCGCACGAAGCGACCTACGGGATCCACGGCAACGATCTGGAGACCTCGGCGATGCTGCACCTGGCACCGGAGCTGGTGCGGATGGAGCGGGCGGAAGACTTCCGCTCCGCCCAGCTGGACTTCATCGAGGAGTTCGACCACCTGCGCGGCCACGGCCCCCACGCCTTCGGCTGGGTCGCCCAGGACCTCCATCCGTCCGGGGCCACCGGCAACGCCGCTGCGGCGACCGCGGAGAAGGGCCGGACGGCCATCGATCACGCGGCGAGAGGCATCGTCGAACTCCTCGCCGACATGCACCGTTTCGACCTCGGCCGTCTCGCCGAGATGCCGGGCCTATCCCGCTCTTGACGCCCTGCGCCAGCTGAGCCGGCCCCGCCGCCGCGGACTTTTCACGCTTGCCTGGGAAAACACCGTCGGATCGTCGATCGCGTAGACGGTCAGGGGCTCGCTGCGTCCGCGCACGGTGATCTCGCAGGCACGGGTCTCGCTGAGGTCGACCCCCGAGGCTCTGGCCACCGCATCGGAGAAGACCAGCGTCGCGCCAAGTTCCTTGGTGGCCGTTTCCAGCCGGCTCGCCGTGTTGACCGTGTCGCCCAGCGCCGTCAGTCCGTCGGTGCGCTTGTCGCTGGCGACGCCAACCCGTCCAAGGATCGCCGGCCCCGCGTGGACGCCGATGCCGATCCGCATCGGCTCGCGAAGCTGCTCGGCGAAGGTCCGGTTCAGGTCGGCCAGCCCGCTTACCATGTCGCCGGCGGCCGCAAGCGCCATCGCGCTGCCCGCCTCGACGCCATCGGACATGCCGAAGATGGCCATCACGGCATCGCCGATGAACTTGTCGACATAGCCGCCGTTGCGGGTGACCGCGCCGCTCATCACCCCGAGATATTCGTTGAGCAGGTAGACGACGTCGTAGGGCAGCCGCTGTTCGGAGAACGTCGTGAAGCCGCGGATGTCGACGAACAGGATCGCCACCTCCTGGTCCCGCCCCCAGCGGTAGGATTCGGCGGCCAGATCGATGGGCTCGGCATCGCTGATGGGAAACAGCGGACGCACCTCGAGGTCCGCCGCCGGACGGATCTGGCAGGCGAGCCGGAGATCCGGCCCGGCGCCGATCCGGTTGAGGACGCGCGTCTCCGTGGTGCCGGGCAGCTCCAGGCTTTCCGCGCCGGACAGGATGCGCGTCCGGCAGGTCGAGCAGCGGCCACGGCCACCGCACACCGAGGCATGGGGAATGTTCGCCAGCCGGCTGATCTCCAGCAGCGTCGGCCCGGGCAGCGACCGGACGACCCGCCCGCCCGGATAGGTGACGCGGAAGCCGCGGCCGCGGTTCAGCAGCGTGGCGAGGATCGGGATCACCAGGAGGGCGGCAAGCGCGGCGATTGCGTAGCCCAGCCGCGCCCCGTTGATGATGCCGTCGGACCACACCGCCGCCTCGGAGGTCAGGTTGCTGTGGCGGCCGCCCGTGAGCTCCAGGCGCCGTGCCGCTTCGATCCAACCCCAGGTGGCGAACAGCGGCACCCCCATCGCGCCCATCAGCAGCCAGGGCGCCACCGCCCGGTACCAGCCCTTCAGGCGCAGCCAGAAATGAATGCCGATGCAGCCGTGCACCCACACGAGCAGGACCAGCGTGGTCTGGAAGGTGACGAGGCCCGGCCACAGCAGCGTCAGCATGTGGACGTAGTCGTCCTGGATGCCGAACACTTCGTAGAGCACGCGCGAGCCGACGACGTGGTTGATCAGCCAGAACGGGATCAGCAGCCCGAGCACCATCTGGACGGCTTCCCAGACCGGCATGCGGATGGTGCGCCGGCGTGCCACCCGCACCAGCGCCAGCGAGACGTGGACGGCGAGGGCGCCATAGAGAAGCAGCGTCCCCGGAACGGATCGCCAGATGGCGGTCCGGTAGGGTTCGACGGCAATCATCCAGTCGATCGAGACGACGCCAAGCGCGTGGTTGAGGAGGTGCATCAGCACGTAGACGAACAGCGTCAGGCCGCTGGCAAGGCGCAGGCGCTGGGTCAGCCGTCCGCCGCTCGGCGGCCCGCGCCGGGCGGGCGAGACGGCGATCGGCGCGACATCGTTGGCGGCGCGACCGGTCATGCGCGGCCGGGACACGGCATCGGAGTCCGCAAACAGGTCTGATCGATCATATGTCCCCATCCGATCGGCCGGATCGTCGAAGGCCGGCCGCACCCGTCGCAGCTCGCCGACGACCACTCTAGCGTATTGTGTCGCAGGTGGCGCTCGCGTCTTGTCCGGCGCACCGTCGACGCCCCATAGTCGGCGGCTCGAGCCGCGCACCGGCTCCGATGAAGGATAAGGGGAGACCATGCCGACACCGAAGGACATGCTCGCGCGGCTCGTCGGGTTCGCCACCGTATCGCGCCACAGCAACCTTCAGCTCGTCGGCTTCGTGCAGGAGCACCTCGCCGCGCACGGCATCGCGTCTTCGCTGGTCCACGACGCCACCGGCGAGAAGGCGAACCTCTACGCGACCATCGGTCCCGATGTCCCCGGCGGCGTGGTGCTGTCGGGACATACCGACGTGGTCCCGGTCGAAGGGCAGTCCTGGTCGTCCGACCCGTTCACGATGACCGAGCGCGACGGGCTGCTCTATGGGCGCGGCACCGCCGACATGAAGGCGTTCTCGGCGATTGCGCTCGCGCTGGTGCCCGAGATGGTGGCCGCGAACCTGAAGCGGCCGATCCATCTGGCGCTCTCCTATGACGAGGAGGTCGGCTGCCTCGGCGCGCCGTCGATGATCGCGGAAATGGCCGGCCGCATCGCTCCGCCGTCCGCCGTGATCGTCGGCGAGCCCACCGACATGAAGGTCGTGACCGGCCAGAAGACCACCTTCTCCTTCTTCACCAGGGTGACGGGCAAGTCGGTCCATTCCAGCCAGGTGAACCGGGGCGTGTCCGCCGTCGTGGTCGGATGCCGCCTGGTGGCGTACCTGGACGACATGCTGCGCGCGAACATGGCCAATCCCGTCCCCGGCAGCCCGTTCGATCCGCCCTACACCACGGTCCATACCGGCACGATCCACGGCGGAACCGCCCACAACATCGTGGCCCGCGACTGTTCCTTCGTCACCGACATCCGCGCGTTGCCCGACGACGATCCCCTGGCCTATCTGGAGCGCTACCGCGCCTACATCGCCGCAGAGATCGAGCCGGCCATGAAGGCTGTCGACGCGGATACGGGAGTCGAGGTGGCCATCCGTGCCCACGTGCCGGGACTGGTACCGGACGCCGACAATTCGGCCGAGGCGCTCTGCCGCCGCCTGACCGGCGACAACGGCACACATTCGGTGTCCTACGGCACGGAAGCGGGCCAGTTCCGCGAACCCGGCTGGCCGGTGGTGATCTGCGGACCCGGATCGATCGACCAGGCGCACCAGGCGGACGAGTACATCTCCGTCTCCCAGCTCGACGCCGGAACGGCCTTCATCCGGCGGCTGATCGCCGACCTTTCCTGAACCGGCCGATCGCCGGCATCAAGCCACAGCTACCGGGCGATCATCCGCCCTTGCGCGTGGTCGCCCTGATGACGCGCGAAACCGCTGACGGCGCGTGCCGGTCCGCGACCGGCGCCTCGTCCGCCAGAACGACCTTGTTCCGGCCGAGCCGCTTTGCTTCGTAGAGCGCACGGTCGGCACGCTCGATGAGTTCGTCCATCGACACCTCGGCGGCCGGATCGCAGACGACCCCGATGCTGACCGAGACGTCGATCGGCGTCTCCCGCCACATGATCGGGCTCGCGCTCACCGTCGTCCGGATCCGCTCGGCGAGTGCCTCCGCGACATCCCTGTCGGCATCCGGCGCGAGGACGGCAAACTCCTCGCCGCCGATGCGTCCGAGCACGTCACCGACGCGCAGGGCACCGCGGACCAGCACCGTGAACGACTGCAGTACCTCGTCGCCTGCGGCATGGCCGTAGGTGTCGTTCACATCCTTGAAGTGATCGATATCGAGCAGCAGCTTGGCGACCGGCTTGTTCTGCTTGCGCGCGAGGCGCCGAACGCCCTCGGCCGATTCGAAGAATCCGCGGCGGTTGAGGCTGCCGGTCAGCACGTCGGTCTTCGCAGCCGCCTCCCCGCGCTCGCGGGTCATCATCAGGAACAGGTAGCCGAGTGCCACGGCGAAGAGCATCGGCTCTAGGGCGAGAACGGCCAGGTTGAGGCCGTCGATGTCCGGATCGAAGGAATAGGGAAAGTGCTCGGCCGCGGGAACGCGCAACACGTGACAGGCGCAGTGGACGATCAGCAGCGCCAGCACCACCCGGGCGGACCGCAGCTTTATCAGCCCGTCGCGGAACATCTCCCAAGCCGTCACGGCGGTGTAGAGGCTCGCCAGCACCGCGATGAGGAGGACGCGATCGGAGATCGACGTCTCGATGATCCTGGTCTGGTAGGCCAGGATCCACACGACCGCCCCGGCGAAGAGGCCGAGCCAGGGAACGGGCCGATCGGAAAAGGAGCGAACGCCCGTCCAGACGAGCCCGTGCCCCATGATCAGCAGGGTGATGGCGATATCGACCGTCCAGAGGTCCGGCAGAAACTTGTAGTCCGACAGCAGCACCACACCGAGGGTCGATACCAGGAACGACAGGGCCCACCAGACGAGCGCCTTGCTCCTCCTGTCCTGCAGCCACGACCACAGGAGCAGGATTCCCACCAGACCCAAAATGCAGATCGAGGTCGTATAGACCGTCTGGGTGTCGATGTTCATGTTGCCGCGCAACCACCTCTTCCAAAATCGTTCCGCGAGTCTTGTCGCACGAAACCGTTGCGGATTTCTCGCCTGTGCGTGGGTAAATGGACGCGGGTCCACGTAACATGGACAGTCTTCCCCCGTCATGATAGCGAGTCCGGCCATTTCACGAACCGGAGTCGCCTCGGCACATGAGCGCCATCCGGACCGGCCGCAAGCGGATCGCCCCGACACCGCCCGCGCTGCCGGTCTTCCGCAGGATCCGACGACGAAGCACGGACGATCTCACGGCCCGACGACGGCCGTCGACGATCCGAACCGTTTGATCCGCTGCGGCCGGCCAACCCGGATGGCCCCGCGCGGATGTCGCTGCATCCGCAGGAAGGGCCGACCCACGTGACCGAACTGAGCTATCTCATCCGCCTTGAAGCTGCCGGCGACGTGCCGGCGATCGACGTGCTCAACGACGCCGCCTTCGGGCCGGGCCGCTTCGCCCGCACCGCCTATCGGATGCGCGAGGGCGTCCCCCACGATCCGGCCCTCGCCTTCGTGGCCACCGTCGGCGACCGTCTCGTCGGCTCGGTGCGGCTGACGCCGATCCTGGTCGGAGCCGATCCGGCGCTTCTCCTCGGACCGCTCGCCGTCCACCCGGACGTCGCCAACCGCGGCATCGGCCGGGCGCTCGTGCGCACCGCGGTCGCCCGGGCCCGCGAGCTCGGCCACCGTCTGGTGCTCCTGGTCGGGGATCCGCCCTACTATGCGCCGGTGGGTTTCACTCCGGTGCGGCCGGGACAGATCACCTTCCCCGGCCCCGTCGATCCGCACCGGCTGCTCGCCGTCCATCTGGACGACGGAGCCGACGCCATTGCGGGCGAGGCGCGTCGGCCCACCGCCCGCTGAGGCCGCACTTGTTCCCGAACTCGGAGCCGTCGTCCTCTGGAACCAGCGAGGGTGCCCGGGTGAAACCGGGCGCCGCTCATCGTCCTTCGCGGAACCAGGTCGCCCCGATCACCCCCAGCAGCACCGCCAGGCCGAGGAAGCCCGAGAACAGCGGGATCTGCTGAACGCCTTCCAGCGAGCTCGCCGCCGAGCGCTTGAAGCCGATCCAGCCGAGCCCGTTCATCCGCTCGCCCGCGTCACGCAAGGTCAGGCGCGGCAGCTCGATCGCACCGTCGTCGACGGCGCGGACGACTGACCCGCCGCTTGCGTTGGCCACCGCCGCGAGACGGTCGGTGGTGGAGCGCAGGTCGGCGATCTCGCGCGGGTTGGGCGGTCCGACATGGGCGATCGCGGTCCTGTCGCCGGCGGTGGCGCGGTAGATCCCCACGTCTCCCACCGGAACGTCGGCGCGCCACAGGCCCGGCTCGGCCTCCTGAAGCGTCACCGTCTGCTCGGTGCCGTCCGGTCCGGTCAGAAGCACCGGCTCAGACGTGTCGCCGAGCGTCTGGCGCTCGACCATCAGGTCTTGACCGCGGGCCGAAAGCCGCAGGGCTTCTTCCTCCAGCTCCGGCTCCTTCATCAGCCAGTGGGCAAGGCGGCGCAACAGCGGAACGTACGGCCCGCCGCCCTCGAAGCCGCGCGCCCACAGCCAGATCTGGTCCGACAGCATCAGCGCGATGCGGCCCTCTCCCTGGCGGGCGAGAATCAGCAGCGGCTTGTCGTCGGGCCCGGTCATCACCGTGTCGCCGGTGATGGGGGTGGCGTCGATCAGGCGGAACCACTGGCTCCAGTCGGGCGGATCGCCGGCGGCTCCGGGAAGGTCGCGGGTGACCGGGTGCTTGTCGCCGAGCGCGCTCACCTCCGGATAGAAGGCCTGCTCCAGCACCTGGCCCGTCGGCTCGGCCGGCAGCACGTCGGCGAGCGGCGTGTAGAAGATGCTCTGCAGGCCGGCATAGTCGGGCCCGGACGAAACCAGCACCGCGCCGCCATTGCGGATGTACTGGGCGATGTTGTCGAAATACAGCGACGGCAGCACGTTGCGCCGGTGGTAACGGTCGAACACGATCAGGTCGAACTGGTCGATCTTCTCCGAGAACAGCTCGCGGGTCGGAAACGCGATCAGCGAGAGTTCGTTGATGGGCGTGCCGTCCTGCTTCTCCGGCGGCCGCAGGATGGTGAAGTGGACGAGATCCACCGACGCGTCGGACTTCATGAGGTTGCGCCAGGTGCGCTCGCCCGCGTGCGGCTCGCCCGAGACCAGCAGGACGCGCAGGTTGTCGCGCACGCCGTCGATGATGGCCACGGCCTGATTGTTGACCGTTGAGAGCTCGCCGTCGCGCGGCTCAACCTCGAACTCGAAGATGTTGTCGCCGCCGTGGGCGATGTCGACCGGCACGCTCACCTTGCGTCCGATCGGCACGTCGCGGCTGGCGATCTCCTCGCCGTCTCGCCGGACAACGAGGCGCGCCGTGCCGCTGCCTTCGCCGGCGCCCTGGTCCTCGACCGTCAGTTCGACGTTCGGGATGGAATCGACCAGGCCGAAGCGCGGCACCCGGTCGAGCACGATACGGCGATCGATCTCGTCCGGCCGGCCGGTGACGAGGGCATGGACCGGCCCGGCAATCCCCGGCTCGGCGCCCGCTTCCGGCGCGTCGTGCACCTGGCCGTCGGTGATCAGGAGCGCGCCCGCCACCCGGTCGGGCGGCACGTCGGACAGCGCGTCGTAGGCGGCGTCGAAGAGGCGCGTGCCGTCGGCGTCCGCCCCGGTCGTGCGGTCGACCACCACCGTGCGCACCTCGATTCCGTCGAGCCCCGCGAGATCCCGCTCGACCTGCGTCCGGATCTGCTCGGTCTCCGCCGTGCGGTTCTCGATGCCCTGGCTCTGGCTCTCGTCGACCACCACGGCCACGACGCTCGACAGCGGCGTCCGGATCTCCTGGCGCAGCGACGGATTGAGGAGCGCGACCGCGACCGCCGCGACGGCCAGCGCGCGGATCACCGCGCCGCGCACTCGGCGCACCAACGCGGCGAGCGCCAGCGAAAGTCCGACCGTGGCGAACACGATCACCAGCCAGGTCGGGACCAGCGGATCGAGGGCTATCGACCAGGTCATGGGTGCGATCGCCTCCTCACTGTCCGAGCCGCTCGAGTAGGGCCGGCAGATGTACCTGGTCCGCCTTGTAGTTGCCGGTCAGCGTGTACATCGTGATGTTGATGCCGGTACGGATCGCCAGTTCGCGCTGGAACGGATCGGGCGGCACCGTCGGCAGCATGAAGTCGCCGTTGGCGCCGATCGCCCAGGCGCCGGCCAAGTCGTTGGCGGTGATCAGGATCGGCGAGACGCCGTCGGCGGATCGCACGGGCCGGTCGGCGAGCGACGCGTCGCCCCCCAGCGCCTCGACCCAGAGCGGGCCGCCCGAGTAGCGGCCGGGAAACTCCTGCAGCAGATAGAACGACTTCGTCAGCACGTGGTCGGCCGGCACCGGCTCGAGCGGCGGAATGTTCAGCCCGTCGAGGATGGCCCGAAGCCGCATGGTGGCCGGGCTGGCCCCGAGCTGGTCGACACGCGTGCCCGCCGTCAGCTCATCCTGGGTATCGAAGAGGATGGTGCCGCCGTTCTTCATGTAGGCGTCGACCTTGGCCATCGCCTCGTCGGAGGGGCGCGCCGCGGTCTCCGTCACCGGCCAGTAGAGGAGCGGGAAGAAGGCGAGGTCGTCAGTTTCCAGGTCGACGCCCATCGGCTCCGCCGGCTCCAGCGCGGTGCGCCGGGCCAGGAACATCGACAGGCCGGAGAGGCCGGCCCGGCTCATCTCGTCGACGTTGTCGTCGCCGGTCAGCACGTAGCCGAGGCGGGTGTTGAGGGCGGCCTCCATGTCGAAGCTCTGATCGGCCGCGACCGCCGGCCGGGGCGCGGCCACGGCGCAGAGCGCAAGCAGGCCGGCGACCGCCACCGTGGCGGCCCGTCCGCGGCCACGGCCGAGGCCCACGCCTCCGGCGAGAACCAGCACGGCGAGGGCATCGAGCAGAAGCAGTCCGGCCGCGGCACCCAGCACCCAGCGCTTCAGATCGAGCGGGCCTTCGGTGGCGTAGGAGGCCACCGTCGCCGCAGCGCCGACCGCGCCGAGGTCCAGCGGCGTCAGCGTGTCGTCGGCCCCCAGCAGGTTGAGGGCCCGGAAGCCGTCCTCGGTGCCGTAGAGCCCGGGAGGATGCTCGGGACCGATGGCGATGTCGGCCAGCGCCGCGGCCGGCAGCGGACGCACCGAGGAACCGGGCACGACCAGGCGCCCCTCCCCGTCAAGCACCCTGAGCGGCGGCAGCGCCGCGCCCTGGGCGTCGGGATTGCGGCCTCCCGGCGGGGTTCCGGCAAGCCCGACGAGCTTGCGCAGCATCTCCACGAAGGTGCCGGAGAGCGGCAGCGTCGACCAGGTGGTGTCGGCGGTGACGTGGAAGAACACCAGCCAGCCGTTGCCGAGCCCGGCGGCGGTCACCAGCGGCGTGCCGTCGGCAAGGCTCGCCCAGGTGTGATCGGGCAGGCTGGCGCTCGGCTCGGCGAGGAGCTGGCGGGTCACCGCCACGTCGGTCGGCGTGTCGAGGCCGGCAAACGGGCTCGCCGCGTCGAACGGCGCCAGCGGCTGCGGGTCTTCCCAGGAGAGATTGCCGCCGAGCACCCGGGCGCCGGGCCGCATCGGCACCGGAACCAGCTCGTCGATGCCCTCGACGGTGCGCGGACCGGCGAAGCGGATCAGCACGCCGCCATCGTTCACCCAGCGCCTCAGCGCGTCCTCGGGGCCGGGAAGCAGGGTGCCCACATCGGACAGCACGATGACCGAGACGCCGCCGTCGATGAGTTGCTGGATGCCCGCCGACATCTCCTCCTCGCGGGGCTCGCGCACTTCCGCGTAAGGTCCGAGCGCGCGCTCCAGGTAGTGCAGCGGCGACAGCAGCGGCTGCGCCAGGTCGGCCGATCCGCCGGAGATGACCCCGACGGAGCGGCGCTGCCAGCGGTCGTCGACCAGCTGGACCGCGCCAGCGGTCGCGACGCCCGTCAGGTCGAGACGCGCGATGTCGTTGCGAAGCTGAACCGGCAGATCGAGGCGCACTTGCGCCTCCGTCGCGCCCGGGTCGAACGTGAACGGCGTCTCGGCCAATGCAAATCCCTTCCGGTCGCGCGCGACCAGCGTTCCGCCGGCCGCCGCATCGGCCGCGTCGGTCAGCCGCAGCGCGCGGACATCCATGCCGTCACCGCCGTTTTCGACGCCGGCAAGCGCCACCAGTCCCGGCGTGCCGCCCTGATAGACCCGCAGCGGCGCGCCGTCCGTCGCGGCGACCAGCGCGGCCTCGAAGTCGGCGGTGCCGGCGCTGTCGAGATCGTCCGTGAGCCAGGACACCAGCGCCGGGGGTGCCACCTGTCCCATCCGCTCCACGAGCCCGATCAGGTCGCCGCGGCGCGATTCCCACGAGCGCGGCTCCAGCGCCGACAGCCGGTCGCGCACCTGCGCCGCCTCGACCGGATCGGCGGGCTGGTTGGCCCCGTCGGCAGTGGCGATCAGCACCACCGGACGACCGGCGCTCTGGGCCTGGTCGACAAGGCCGGCCGCGACACGTTCGCGCTCGGCCCAGGCGTCCGCCGAGGCCCAGCCGTTGTCGATGACGATCCACATCGGGCCGCTGCCGGCGGTGGCGTCGGTCGCCGCCCGCCACACGGGCCCGGCGAGCGCGATGATCACCAGCGCGGCAATCAGAAGCCGCAGCAGCATCAGCCACCAGGGGCTGCGCGACGGCGTCTCCTCCCGCTTCACCAGTTCCAGGAGCAGGCGGGTCGGCGGAAACGAAATGCGCTGCGGCCGCGGCGGGGTCACCCGCAGCAGCCACCAGATCACCGGCAGCAGCGCCAGCGCGCCGAGGATCGCCGGGGTGGTGAAACCGATCGACAGAAGCCCGCCCATCACGAAGCCCTCCGGGCGCCCTCGACGCCGCCCGCGGCGGACAGCCGCGCGCGGAGCGCCAGCAGCGGCTCGGTGGCCGAGCGGTCGGTGTGATGCACGAGGAAGGTCCAGCCGAGCCCGCGGCAACGGTCGGCCAGCGCTTCGCGATGGGCACTGAGGACGCGCCGGTAGTCGTCGCGCCAGCGTTCCGCGCGGCCGACCAGCAGCGCCGTCCCGCTTTCGGGATCGCGAAACTCGGCGCGGCCGCCGAACGGGAAGCTCTCCTCGACCGGGTCGAGCACCTGGACCAGGTGGGCGCGGGCGCCGGATCCGGCGAGCCGCTGCATCCACGCGTCGATGTCGGACAGCGGATCGAGCAGGTCGCCGATCACGATGACGTCGGAGAAGCGGCGCACCTGACTCGTGTCGGGCAGGGTCTTGGCGACCGGCAGGTGCACCAGCGCGCTGGCGACCCGTTCCGCCGCGTCGCGGCTGGAGGTCGGTCGCATGCCGTCGATCAGCCCGATCCGTTCGCCGCCGCGCGCAAGCAGATCGGCAAGCGCCAGCGTCAGAACGACGGCGCGGTCGCGCTTGGTCGCCTGGGCAAGCTTCGACCCGAAAGCCATGGATTCGGACCGGTCGACCGACAGCCACACCGTGTGTGCGGCCTCCCATTCCTGTTCGCGCACGAACAGGCTGTCGGCACGGGCCGAGCGACGCCAGTCGACGCGATAGGCCGGCTCGCCGGTCTCGAACGGACGGAATTCCCAGAAGGTCTCGCCCGGACCCGGGCGCCGGCGGCCGTGCCAGCCCATGGCGACCGTGGCCGCGACCCGACGCGACTCCACCAGCAGGTCCGGCATGCTCGCGGCAACCGAACGCGCGGCCAGAAGCGCGGTCATTCCCTGGTCGTCAGGCCGCTCGGGACGGTCGGAGTGCGCCATGGATCGTGTTGCTCGCTCCGGGGTTCGATCGCCTTCAGGCGATCCGGGCCTTGAGGCGGTCGATGACGCCGGGCACGGTCTCGCCGTCGGCCCGTGCCGCGAAGGTCAGCGCCATACGGTGCTGCAGGACGGGCTCGGCGAGCGCCAGGACGTCGTCGACCGACGGCGCCAGGCGCCCCTCGATCAGCGCGCGCGCCCGCACCGTCAGCATCAGCGCCTGGCTCGCCCGCGGCCCCGGGCCCCAGGCGATGACGTCGTCGGCGTCGCCGCCGTCTCCCGGACGCGCCGCGCGCACCAGATCAAGGATCGCCTCCACCACCGATTCACCCACCGGCAGCCGGCGCACCAGCCGCTGGTAGCGGGCGAGATCGCCCTCGGCGAGGATGGGTCCGGGCTGGACATTATCCGCGCCGGTGGTCTCCAGCAGGATCCGGCGCTCGGCCGCGCGCTCGGGATAGAGCACGTCGATCTGCATCAGGAAGCGGTCGAGCTGCGCCTCGGGGAGCGGATAGGTGCCTTCGTGCTCCAGCGGGTTCTGGGTCGCGAGCACATGGAACGGCTGCGGCAGCTCGTGAGATTGGCCGGCGACGGTGACGTGGCTCTCCTGCATCGCCTGCAGCAGCGCCGACTGGGTGCGCGGGCTCGCCCGGTTGATTTCGTCGGCCATCAGCAGCTGGGTGAACACCGGCCCCTTGATGAACCGGAACGTGCGTGTGCCGTCGGTGGCCTGCTCCAGCACCTCGGCGCCGAGAATGTCGGAGGGCATCAGGTCGGGGGTGAACTGGATGCGGCGGGAATTGAGACCGAGCACGGTGCCGAGCGTGGAGACCAGCATGGTCTTGGCAAGGCCCGGAACGCCGACCAGCAGGCCGTGGCCGCCGGCCAGAAGGGTGACGAGCGTGCGCTCCACCACCGATTCCTGGCCGAAGATGACGCGCCCGATTTCGGCGCGGGCGGCGACCATGCGGTCCGCGGCGGCCTCGGCCTCGGCGACAATGGCAGCATCGTCCACCTCGATCGGCTTGTCCATCACGCTCATCAACTGATCCTTTCGCGGCCCGGCACCGCTTTAACCGGGCAGTTCGCGTAGCTGGTCACATCATTCGTTGAGTGTAGGGTGCCGGCCCGCCCCCGCACAGGCGTGAAACGGCCGGACCTCGTCATCGCAGGGTTTGCAACTTATGTTCCACGCAGCATTGCTGCGCCTAAGGACAGCGAAAATGCGGCGTTATCATGCGCCTTTCGGGGGGCAACGCGGGAATTGGAAATGGGTGGACAGACCGATCAACACGAAGTGAACGGCGGGCTTGCCGGCCTCGAGGCGCTGATCGGGCGCGCCGGCACCGGCGGCGGCGCGGCGCCCGTGGAGCAGTGGGACCCGCCGCATTGCGGCAAGCTGGACATCCGCATCGGCCGCGACGGGCTCTGGTACTACCTCGGGACGCCGATCGGCCGCGAACCGCTCGTGCGGCTGTTCGCCTCGGTGCTGCGCCGCGACGCGGACGGCGTCACCTACCTCGTCACGCCTGTGGAGAAGATCGAGATCGCCGTCGACGACGCCCCCTTCCTCGGCGTCGAGATGAACGCCGCCGGCACCGGCAGCGAGCAGGTTCTGACCCTGCGCACCAACATCGGCGACGTCGTCACCGTCGACGCCGAGCACCCGATGCGCTTCGAGCCCGAGGAGGAGACCGACGGCCTGAAACCCTACGTGCTGGTTCGCGGGCGGCTGGAGGCGCGCCTTTCCCGGCCGCTGCTCTACGAACTGGTCGACCACGGAACGACCGAGGAGCGTGACGGCACCGACTGGTTCGGTGTCTGGTCGAGTGGCCTGTTCTTCCCGATGATGCGCCAGGCGGAGCTGGAGCGACTGAGCGCATGAACATCGACTCGCCTTTGGACGGCGCACACATGGACCTCCTGACCGACTGGCGGTCGATCCAGGCGCGCGCCGGCAAGCTGATCCGGCTGGACGACCCGGTCTTCGACTACGACGCCGCCGGCGACCACATCCTCAACCGGCACCTGCCCGACGTGGTGCCGCCGGGAAAGGCGCTGCGCGACGCGGCCGTCCTCTTCGGGATCGTCAAGCGCGACCCCGCCACCGTCATCTTCACGCTCAGGACCGAGCATCTGAGTTCCCACGCCGGCCAGATCGCGCTTCCCGGCGGCAAGATCGATCCGGGCGACAGCGACCCGCTGGCGGCGGCTCTGAGAGAGGCCGACGAGGAAATCGGCCTCGCGCCGTCGGTGGTCGAACCGCTGGGCTACGGCGACATCTACACGACCCGTTCGGGCTACCGCATCGTGCCGGTCGTGGCGCTGGTCCCGGAGAGCGCCCACATTGCGGCCAATCCCGACGAGGTGGCGGACGTCTTCGAGGTTCCGCTCGAGCACCTGATGACACCGGCCAACCATGTCCGCGACAGCCGGTCGTGGAACGGATCACAACGCTATTTCTACACGATGCCTTACGGGGAACGGTATATCTGGGGCGTCACCGCGGGTATCGTCCGCACGCTGTTCGAACGTCTCTACGGCTGAGAGGCCGCGCTGCGGCATTGATACCCGGCCGCGAATGCGCCATCGCAACGACTGCGTTCGCGGACCTCGCCGGCGGCTGGGGGCCACCGGCACCGCGCAACCAAGGAAGCCGGCCATGGTGCGGACTGTCATCATCCAACTGATCCTGTTTCTCCTGCCGTTCGTCGGATGGGGGATCTTCCTGCTCGTCACCCGCGGCCTGACCGCGACCCGGTCCCAGTACTTCATCGGTCCGATGCCCTACTGGCTGGCGGTCGCTGGCCTCCTTCTGTCGATCATCGGTTTCCTCACCCTGGGCGTCACCAGCGAGCGCTCGACCGGCGTCTACCAGCCGCTGATCTTCGAGGACGGAAAGCTGGTGCCGGGCGGCTTCAAGAAATGACCCTGCCGGATCTGCCGTCGCTGGCCGGAGCCGCGTGGCTCCAGGCTCCCGCGACCCGCACCCTCCTCGCCCTCCTCGATACGGACGGCGAGGAAGCCCGCGTCATTGGCGGCGCGGTCCGCAACACCCTGCTGGGCGAGGCGGTGCGGGAGGTCGACGTCGCGACCACGGCGCTGCCGGAGACGGTCATGGCGCGCACCCGCGCCGCCGGCTTCAAGACGATCCCCACCGGCGTCGAGCACGGCACCGTCACCGTGGTGGTCGACAAGACCCCGTTCGAGGTCACCACGCTGCGCGAGGACGTGGAGACCTTCGGCCGCCACGCCCAGGTGCGCTTCGGCCGGGACTGGCTGGCGGATGCGCACCGCCGCGACTTCACCATGAACACCCTGTCGGTCGACCGGACGGGCACCCTGTACGATCCCGTCGGCGGCTATCCCGACATCCGCGCGCGTCGCGTCCGCTTCGTCGGCGACGCGGACATGCGCGTGCGCGAAGACTATCTGCGCATCCTGCGCTTTTTCCGCTTCCACGCGCACTACGGCGAGGGCGCACCCGATGCCGACGGCATGCGCGCGGCGATCCGCGGCCGCGAGGGGCTCCGACGCCTGTCCGCCGAGCGCATCGCCCAGGAGATGCGCCGCCTCGTCGTCGCCCGGCACGCCGCCGACACGCTCGCCGTCATGTCCGAGGCCGGGCTGGTGGAGAGCGTGTTCGCCGGGATCGCCTATCCGGAACGCCTGGCCCGCCTCGCCCGCATCGAGGCACATCGCGGGCTGCCGCCGGCGCCGGCGCTCCGGCTGGCCGCCGCCGGCTGCGCGATCGCGGAAGATGTCGAGCGCATCGCCGGACGGCTCAAGCTCTCAAACGCCGAGGCGAAGGAGATGCGCCTCGCCGTCGACGCGACCCGTCATTTTCCGGTCGAACCGGGACTGCCGGCGCGCAAGCTCTATTACCGCCTCGGTCGGACAGCCTTTCGCGGCGGCGCGCTCCTCGGCTTCGCGCAAAACGGCGGCGCCCCCGACGGCCCGCCGTGGCCGGCGCTGCTCGACCTCGCCGATGCGTCCGACCCGCCGGTCTTTCCCCTCGGAGGCAAGAGCCTGATGAAGCTCGGCTTCCCGCCCGGCCCGGGCATCGGGGTGGAGCTCGCCCGCCTCGAGGCCCTCTGGGTCGACAGCGGCTTCTCGCTCGACCGCAAGTCTTTGCTCCGGCTTGCCGAAATCCCCGCGGACCGCGGCTGACGGGCGGATTGCGGTGACACGGCCCGGTCCGCGTGCCAGAACAGGCGGGCCGATCAAGGACAAGGGACCGTCATGGCCGCCATCACTCTCCGCTCCTACTTTCGCTGGCTTGGCATCGCGGTCCTGCTCCTCGGCGCGGGCGGGATCGCCGCGGCCGCCTGGCAGCTCCCGCCGATGCTCTGGGTGGGGTCGTCCTACGTCGCCAAGACCGTCTGCTCCGGCATGTATGTCTCCGGCCTCGACCTCGACCGAATCTGGCGTGAGGACGTGCTCGGCCGGAAGAACCCGCTGCTCAATCTCTACAAGGTGACGGTCGACGATCCGGTGAAGCGCATCAGCGCATCGCCGTTCGGGTTCGGCGTGTTCGAGCGCACCGCGGTGCATCGCGACGGCCTCGGCTGCGCGCTCGCGATCGGGATCTCCCCCTCAGATCTCGCCGCCGAGTCCGGCCCCGTCGCGCCGCTGACCGTCGCCTCCACCGATCCCTGGCCCGATGGCGACGGCGTCGCCGGCCAGCCGCCGGCCGCGCTCCAGAAGGCGGTCGGCGATGCGTTCGCCGAGCCCGAGGGCGCCAACGCCGGCGAGCTGCGCACCCGTGCGGTGGTCGTGGTGCACGAGGGCCGCATCGTGGCGGAACAGTATGCCGACGGCATCAACGCCCGGACGCCGCTGATCGGCTGGTCGATGTCCAAGACGGTGACCGCGGCGCTGGCGGGCATCGCCATGCAGCAGTCCGACCTGGCGCTCGACATCGATCACCTGCTTCCCCAGTGGAGCAGCGATTCCAACCCGAAGAGCCGCATCCCGTTCTCCGCGCTGCTCGAGATGACCGATGGCCTCGCCTACAACGAGGACTACGGCACCGTCACCGACACCACCGAAATGCTCTACGGCGCCGGCAACGCCATCGACTTCCTCGCCGGCATCGACCTGGAGGACCCGCCGGGCAGCGTCTGGGCCTATTCGAGCGGCGCCAACATGCTGGTGATGGGCGCGATGCGGGCCTTCCTCCCCACCGATGCCTGGACCGCGTTTCCGCGCACCGCGCTGTTCGACCCCATCGGGATGACGACGGCGGTGTTCGAGACGGATCCCTCGGGGACGTTCATGGGACCGTCCTGGCTCCATGCCTCCGCCCGCGACTGGGCCCGTTTCGGCCTCCTGATCCTCCGCAAGGGGATGTGGAACGGCGAGCAGGTGCTGCCGGTCGGCTGGGTCGACACCATGATGGAGCCGGTGGCGGCCTCGAACGGCAAGTACAGCAAGGGCGACATATGGCTGGAGACCGGCAGCAAGGTGCCGGCGGACACGCTGTGGGTCCTCGGCCACGACGGCCAGACCATCGCCATCGTCCCTTCCCTCGATCTGATCGTCGTGCGGATGGGCATGACCAACCCGCAGGATCTCTACGACCGCGAGGCGCTGCTCGCGGATGTCATCGGGGCGTTGCCCGATGCGAATAGATCGCCCTCTGACTGAACGGCACCGCACTATGACGCCCGACGACCTGTCCCGCCTCTACCGCGGCTACATCGACTGCCTGAACCGCCAGGATTGGTCCCGGCTGGGCAACTTCGTCGACGACGAGGTCGCCTACAACGACGAGCCGATCGGGCTCTCCGGATATCGGCGTATGCTCGAATCCGACTTTCGGGCGATCCCCGACCTCCGGTTCAACGTCACGCTTCTGGTCACCGAACCGCCACGCATCGCCAGCCGCCTGCATTTCGACTGCACCCCGGTCGGAGATCTGTTCGAACTGCCGGCTGGCGGGAAGCGTGTGCAGTTCGACGAGAACGTCTTCTACGAATTCGCGGGCGAAAAGATACGGTGGGTCTGGTCGGTCATCGACAAGGCCGCCGTCGCGGCGCGGCTGTAGCGGCCTGCAGGCGAAGCCGCGATCGGCCGTTCGACCGACCCGCACGGCGCCGGTTCGGCATACCCAGCGCCGAAAATGAAAAAGCCCGCCTCCGGATGCCGGAGGCGGGCTTTGATTCTCAAGCGGTCGAAGACACCGCGGCGGTTGACCGGCTCTAGTGCCCCAGCGCCCGCTGGACTTCGCGCAGGTGCTCGAGGTTACGCTCGGCTTCGTCGCGCGTCCCCTCGTCCTTGGCGTCCTTCACGTCTTCCTCCGCGTCGGTGATCTGGCGCGCGATCATCTCCCGGTCGATCTCCTCCACCGGGATCGCCTCTTCGGCGAGCACGGTCAGGCCATCCGGTCCGGTGTCGGCGAAGCCGCCGCGCACGAAGATCTGGCGGTCCGGCTTGGAGCCGCCGCGCACGCGCATCAGTCCCGGCCGAAGGGTCGAGAGGAACGGCGCATGGCCGGCGAGCACTTCGAACTCACCCTCGCTTCCCGGCACGAGAACCGCGTCAACGTCTTCCGAGATGAGGAGACGCTCCGGCGAAACCAGCTCGAAATGGAAGCTCCCGGCCATGACTGGGTTCCTTGCTCTTGCCTGCTACGCCTGGGATCAGGCCGCTTCCGCGGCCAGCTGCTGCGCCTTCTCGACGGCTTCCTCGATGGTGCCGACCATGTAGAAGGCCGCTTCCGGCAGGTGATCGTACTCGCCTTCGCAGAGACCCTTGAAGCCCTTGATGGTGTCGGCCAGCTCGACGAACACGCCCGGCTTGCCGGTGAACACCTCGGCCACGTGGAACGGCTGCGACAGGAAGCGCTCGATCTTGCGGGCGCGGGCAACCGTCATCTTGTCCTCTTCCGACAGCTCGTCCATGCCCAGGATCGCGATGATGTCCTGGAGCGACTTGTAGCGCTGCAGGATCTGCTGGACCTGGCGGGCGACGTTGTAGTGCTCGTCACCGATGATCAGGGCCGAGAGCATGCGGCTCGTGGAGTCGAGCGGATCCACCGCCGGGTAGATGCCCTTTTCCGCGATCGAGCGGTTCAGCGTCGTGGTCGAGTCCAGATGCGCGAACGAGGTCGCCGGCGCCGGGTCGGTCAGATCGTCGGCGGGCACGTAAATGGCCTGCACCGAGGTGATCGAGCCCTTGGTGGTGGTGGTGATCCGCTCCTGCAGCGCGCCCATGTCGGTCGCCAGCGTCGGCTGATAGCCCACCGCCGAAGGAATACGGCCGAGCAGAGCCGACACTTCCGAGCCCGCCTGGGTGAAGCGGAAGATGTTGTCGACGAAGAACAGCACGTCCTGGCCCTGGTCGCGGAAGTACTCGGCGACCGTCAGGCCGGCGAGACCGACGCGCGCACGCGCTCCCGGAGGCTCGTTCATCTGGCCGTAGACCAGCGCGGCCTTGGAGCCCGGTCCGCCGCCTTCCTTGTTCACGCCGGACTCGATCATCTCGTAGTAGAGATCGTTGCCCTCGCGGGTGCGCTCACCCACGCCGGCGAACACCGAGTAGCCGCCGTGCTGGGTGGCGACGTTGTTGATCAGCTCCTGGATGAGCACGGTCTTGCCCACGCCGGCGCCGCCGAACAGGCCGATCTTGCCGCCACGGGCGTACGGGGCGAGAAGGTCGACGACCTTGATGCCGGTGACCAGGATTTCCGCTTCCGTCGACTGCTCGACGTAGGACGGGGCCGGCGCATGGATCGGCCGCGATTCGCTGTGCTGGATCGGGCCGGCTTCGTCCACCGGCTCGCCGATGACGTTCATGATGCGGCCGAGTGTGCCGTCGCCGACGGGCACCGTGATCGGCAGGCCCATGTCGGTGACTTCCTGGCCGCGCACGAGACCCTCGGTGGAGTCCATGGCGATGCAGCGCACGGTGTTCTCACCGAGATGCTGCGCGACCTCCATCACCAGGCGGACGCCGTTATTATCGGTTTCGAGGGCGTTCATGATGGAAGGCAGCGTGTCGCCGAACTTCACGTCGACAACGGCGCCGATCACCTGATTGATGGTTCCGACATTCTTCGTCATGGGTCTGCTCCGTCTCGAGCTCACGTCCGCCCTCCCGTCGCGGGAGGAGAGAGTTCTATTGGCCTGTCCCGTCGGCCGCGCCGCCTCAAGTGACGGGGCGCAGCGGCCGAGGAACGTGAAAAGTCTGTGCGTTCGGCGTCGCCGCTACAACGCTTCGGCGCCGGAGATGATCTCGATCAGCTCCTTGGTGATCTGGGCCTGACGCGTCCGGTTGTATTCCATCGTCAGGTCTTCGATCATTTCGCCGGCGTTGCGCGTGGCGTTGTCCATCGCGCTCATCCGCGCACCCTGTTCGGATGCGGCATTTTCCAGAAGCGCGCGGAACAGCTGAACCGAGATGTTGCGCGGAACCAGATCCTCCAGGATCTCGCTCTCCTCCGGCTCGTATTCGCGAACCGCGGCACCCTCGGTCTCGACCGCCTCGGCCGCCGCCTCTCCGCCGACATCCGCCGGGATCAGCTGATGCGCGGTCGGCACCTGGCTGATCACCGAGTTGAAGTGGGCGAAGAACAGGGTGGCGACGTCGAAGTCACCGTTCTCGAAGCGCTTGATCAGCTTCTCGGCCACGCTCTGGGCGTCGGTGAAAGCCAGCCGCCGCACGTGCTTCAGCTCGACCACCTCGACGATCTGGCTCGCGAACTCGCGGCGCAGGATGTCGTAGCCCTTGCGGCCGACGCAGAAGAACTCGACCTTCTTGCCCTCGCGCTGCAGCCGCAGGGCGGTCTGCCGCGCAAGACGCACGATCGAGGAGTTGAACGCGCCGCACAGGCCGCGATCGGCGGTGCAGACGACCAGGAGATGGGTGTCGTCGCGCCCGTTCCCGACCATCAGCGTCGGTGCTTCGTCGCTCCCCTTCACCGCATCGGCGAGGCTTGCGAGCACCGACTGCATCCGCTCGGCATAGGGGCGTGCCGCTTCGGCCGCCTCCTGAGCGCGACGCAGCTTCGCCGCCGCGACCATTTGCATGGCCTTGGTGATCTTCTGCGTCGCCTTCACGGAGGCGATGCGGTTGCGCAGGTCCTTTAGGCTCGCCATTGAGCGTCCTCGTTAGCCGGGGGCGCCGCTTACGCGCTGAAAGTCTTGGCGAAGGAATCGACTGCCGACTTGAGCTTGCCGCGCAGGTCGTCGGTGAGTTCCTTCTTTTCCCATATCTCGTCCAGGAGAGCCTTGTGCTCGCCACGGAGATACAGGAGCAGGCCCTCCTCGAACTCGCCGACCGCCGAAACGGGGATCTTGTCGAGGTAGCCGTTCACGCCAGCGTAGATGACCGCCACCTGCTCTTCCGTCTTCAACGGGGAGAACTGGGGCTGCTTAAGGAGCTCGGTCAGACGGGCGCCGCGGGCAAGCAACCGCTGCGTCGACGCGTCGAGATCGGAGCCGAACTGGGCGAACGCCGCCATTTCGCGATACTGGGCGAGCTCGCCCTTGATCGGGCCGGCAACCTGCTTCATCGCCTTGATCTGGGCGGCGGAGCCGACGCGCGACACCGAGAGACCGACGTTCACCGCCGGACGGATGCCCTGGTAGAAGAGGTCCGTCTCGAGGAAGATCTGGCCGTCGGTGATCGAAATCACGTTGGTCGGAATGTAGGCCGACACGTCGTTCGCCTGGGTCTCGATGACCGGAAGCGCGGTGAGCGAGCCCGAGCCGTGGTCGGCGTTGAGCTTCGCGGCGCGCTCCAGCAGACGCGAGTGCAGGTAGAACACGTCGCCCGGGTAGGCTTCGCGTCCCGGAGGACGACGCAGCAGGAGCGACATCTGGCGGTAGGCGACGGCCTGCTTCGACAGATCGTCGTAGCCGATCACGGCGTGCATGCCGTTGTCGCGGAAATACTCGCCCATGGCGCACGCGGTGAACGGCGCCAGGAACTGCATCGGCGCCGGATCCGACGCCGTGGCGGCCACGACGATCGAATATTCGAGCGCGCCGTTTTCTTCCAGCGTCTTCACGAACTGGGCGACCGTCGACCGCTTCTGGCCGATGGCGACATAGACGCAGTAGAGCTTCTGGCTCTCGTCGTCGCCCTGGTTCAGCGGCTTCTGGTTCAGGAACGTGTCGAGGATGATCGCGGTCTTGCCGGTCTGGCGGTCGCCGATGATCAGCTCGCGCTGGCCACGGCCCACCGGGATCAGCGCGTCGATCGCCTTGAGACCCGTCGACATCGGCTCGTGCACCGACTTGCGGGGGATGATGCCCGGCGCCTTCACGTCGACGCGGCGGCGCTCGGCGGCATCGATCGGGCCCTTGCCGTCGATCGGATTGCCGAGGGCGTCGACCACGCGGCCGAGGAGGCCCTTGCCGACCGGCGCGTCAACGATGGTGCCGGTCCGCTTGACCGTGTCACCTTCCTTGATCTCGCGGTCGTCGCCGAACAGCACGACGCCGACATTGTCGGCCTCGAGGTTCAGCGCCATCCCGCGGATGCCGTTGGGGAACTCAACCAGCTCGCCGGCCTGGACGTTGTCGAGACCGTAGACGCGGGCGATGCCGTCGCCGATCGACAGCACCTGCCCAACTTCCGTGACCTCGACCTCCTGGCCGAAATTCTTGATCTGCTGCTTGAGGATGGCGGAGATTTCCGCGGCGCGAATATCCATCAACCGACCTCTTTCATCGCGGTCTTGAGCGAATTCAATCGTGTACGCAGAGACGTATCGATCATGCGGGAACCGACCTTGACGACAAGACCGCCAATCAGGCTCGGGTCGACTTTGGTCGCGAGCTTGATAGCACGTCCTGTCTGGTCGGCAAGGATCTCGCGCAGCCGTGTCGCATTCTCATCCGACAAAGGCTCCGCGGTGGTGACTTCGGCGACCATCTCTCCGCGGTGCGCGGCCATCAGCCCGCGGAAGGCGCGGACGATGTCGCGGGCGGCGAACAGACGGCGGTTGCGGGCAACGACCTTGAACAGGTTCGACACCAGTTCGCCGGCGCCGGCCTGTTTGAAGATGGCGTCGAGGGCGCTGGCCTGCTGCTCGGTGGTGAAGAGCGGGCTCTCGACCAGACGCTTCAGGTCTTCGCTCTCGTCGAGCATCTTACCGAACGCGTCGACGTCCGCTTCGACGGACTCGAGAGCGTTGGCTTCCTGCGCCAGTTCAAACAGCGCGGATGCGTACCGAAGCGCAACGCCGGAGGTGAGCGATGGTGCGTCTGTCACCGGTGTCCTTCTTTCATTCGGGCGGGTCGGCAACGATTGCCGGAAAACCACCAATCGTCCGTCGAGCGAAGAAAATCACGTCGGGCGGAAATCGTTGGCCAGCGGGCCTTCCCGGCGGCCGCGGCCCGCTTAGCACAGGGGATTTGCAGGTGCAACAACCCGCGGTGCGCGGATGCCACACTTATGGCACGGCTTGGCGCTCACATCACAGAAAACTCTGCGGGTCGACATCGACCATGCAGCGCACGCTCCCGCGGGTTCGCGGCGCCGCCGCGAGCCAGGCGCGGAGATATCCCTGCAGGTCGACGCCGCGCGCGCAGCGGGCGAGCAGCCGGAAGCGGTAGCGCCCCCGGAGCACGGCAAGCGCCGCCTCGGCCGGCCCGAGGATCTGCACCTCGTCGGTGGGCGGCGCCGCGCGCGCGAAGGTGCGCGCATAGGCCTCGGCCTCTGCCTTGTCGGCGCCGGACACGATCACCGCGGCGAGGCGGCCGAACGGAGGCAACCGGGCGTTTCGGCGGGCGGCGATCTCCTCTCGGTAGAACGCCTCCCGGTCGCCGGAGACGAGCGCGCGGATGACCGGATGGCCGGGCGCGTAGGACTGGAGCATGCCGCGTCCGGTGCCGTCGACCCGCCCGGCGCGGCCGGTTACCTGGGTCAGAAGCTGGAAAGTGCGCTCCGCCGCCCTTGGGTCGCCGTTCGACAGGCCAAGGTCGGCATCGATGACGCCCACTAGGTCGAGCAGGGGAAAGGTGTGCCCCTTCGCCACCAGCTGGGTGCCGATGATGACGTCGACCTTGCCCTCGCCGATGACGGTGAGTTCGCGCCTGAGCCGCTCGGTGCCGCCGGGCAGATCGGACGACAGGATCATCACCCGCTTGTCCGGGTAGCGCGTGCGCACCTCCTCGGCGATGCGCTCCACCCCCGGCCCGCAGGCGACCAGGGTGTCGACGCTGCCGCAGGAGGGGCACGCGTCGGGACGCTTTTCCGCATGGCCGCAGTGATGGCATTCAAGCCGGCCGCGCAGGCGGTGGTCGACCAGCCACGCGGAACAGTTGGGGCAGATGAAGCGATGGCCGCAGGTGCGGCAAAGTGTCAGCGGCGCGTAACCGCGCCGGTTGAGGAAGAACAGCACCTGCCGCCCCTCGCTCAGCACCTGCTCGGCGGCCGACGCCAGGATCGGCGAGATCCACTCGCCGGGCCCCGGGCCGTCGCGGCGCATGTCGATGGCGGTGACGTCGGGGAGCTCGGCGCCCGACACCCGCGTCGGCAGGTGCAGGCGGCGGTAGCGCCCCTGGTCGGCGTTGACGCGGCTTTCGATGGAGGGGGTCGCCGAGGACAGGACGACCAGGAAATCGCCCTGCTGTCCACGCACGATGGACATGTCGCGGGCGTGGTAGCTGACACGGTCCTCCTGCTTGTAAGCGGGGTCGTGTTCCTCGTCGATGATGATCAGGCCGAGGTTGGCGAAGGGCAGGAACAGCGCCGAGCGCGCGCCCACCACGATCGGCACCCGCCCCTCGGCGACCCCGCGCCAGACCCGCACCCGCTGGCGCGGCGGCACGGCGGAGTGCCATTCGGCCGGCCGCGCCGCGAAGCGCCGCTCGATCCGGTCGATGACCATGTTGGTCAGCGAGATCTCCGGCATCAGGATCAGCACCTGTCGGCCCTGGCGCAGGGTTTCCGCCACCGCTTCCAGGAACACCTCGGTCTTGCCGGAGCCGGTGACGCCGTCCAGCAGCGACACCGAGAACCGCTGCGCCTTCACCGCGGTCACGAGGCTCTCGGCCGCGTGCGCCTGCAGGTCGGACAGCTTCGGCGGCCGCGCCTCGGGATCGGGATCCGCATAGGCCGTGTCGGGCGGGATCAGCACCTCCTCCAGGCAGCCCTGCTTGGTGAGCCCGTCGACCACCGACGGCGAGACGCCGGCCGCCGCCGCCAGCCCGGACTTCGACCACGCCATGCCCTCCCGGACGAGCTCGAGCACCCGCATCCGGGCGTCGGTACGCCGCTCCGGCTCCTGGCCGGTGAACCTCACCGCCCGGATCGGCGGCTCCGGCTCGAGCGCCTCGGGCACGCGCAGCACCATCCGCAGCACCATGCCGCGGCTGCCGAGCGTCCAGGCGGCGACCCAATCGACGAAGCGGCGGAGATCGTCGGATATCGGCGGCGCGTCGAAGATGCGGATCACCGGCCGGATCCGGTTGCCGCCGATCGACAGGTCCGGCGGATCGTCCCAGACGACGCCCAGCATTTCCCGGGTGCCCAGCGGCACCGCGACGACGGTGCCCGGCACCAGCGGCCGGTCGCTCGCATAGGTGTACGGCGCCTCCACGGCAACGGGCACGAGCACCGACACCCGGTGGTCGTGCCGCGCGCCGCGCGCCGGCGCCGCTCCGAAAAGGTCCGTCCCCCGATCGATCAACCGCCCGTGCGTCCCCTCAGCCCGGCTTGTGACAGACGGCTTCGAGATTGTGGCCCTCCGGGTCGATGACGAAGGCGCCGTAGTAGTCCGGGTGATAGTGCGGCCGGAGGCCCGGCGCGCCGTTGTCGGTGGCGCCCGCCTGAAGCGCGGCCTCGTAGAAGGCATCGACCTGGGCGCGGTCGTCGGCGGTCAGCGCGATGTGGATCCGTTCCGTCGGACCGCCGGAGGCGATCCAGACTTCCGGCTTCTGGCCGCGACCGTAGCCGATTGCCCAGCCCTCTTCGCCGGTCTGGTCCGGCCCGACCTCCATGACCGGCCCGATGCCGAGCGGTGCCAGCGCCGCTTCGTAGAAGGCTTTCGCCTTCTCGTAGTCGCCCACCGCAAACCCGATGTGATCGAGAACCACCGTCATTCCTCCTTGCGTCGAAAGCGAGCCTGCCTCATGACGGCTCGGAAACGGAA
Organism: Amorphus suaedae; assembly: GCF_053629675.1. Classification (NCBI taxonomy): domain Bacteria; kingdom Pseudomonadati; phylum Pseudomonadota; class Alphaproteobacteria; order Hyphomicrobiales; family Amorphaceae; genus Amorphus; species Amorphus suaedae. The sequence goes on from NZ_JBRJIT010000001.1 coordinate 2,958,277, forward strand.
AAGGACGCCGTCATGAAATTCTTCGTCGATACGGCCGATGTAGCCGAGATTCGCGCCCTTGCGGAGACTGGTCTTCTCGATGGTGTGACAACCAACCCGTCCCTCATCATGAAGGCCGGCCGCCCGATGGCCGACGTGATCGCCGAGATCTGCGACATCGTCGACGGTCCCGTGAGCGCCGAGGTCACCGCGACCGAAGTCGACGCGATGCTCGCCGAGGGCCGCAAGCTCGCCAAGATCGCCCCCAACGTCACCGTCAAGGTGCCGCTGACGTGGGACGGCCTGCGGGCCTGCCGCACGCTGACCGGTGAAGGCACGATGGTCAACGTGACGCTCTGCTTCTCCGCCGTTCAGGCGCTGCTGGCGGCGAAGGCCGGCGCGACGTTCGTCTCCCCGTTCATCGGCCGCCTCGACGACATCGGCCTCGACGGCATGCAGCTGATCCGCGAGATCCGCACGGTGTTCGACAACTACCCGGAGCTGACGACCCAGCTGCTGGCCGCCTCGCTGCGCACCTCCAACCACGTGCGCGACTGCGCGCTCGCCGGTGCCGACGTCGCAACGATCCCGCCGGCTACCATCCACAAGCTCATCGACCATCCGCTGACCGACAAGGGCCTCGACCAGTTCCTTTCGGACTGGAAGAAGACCGGCCAGACCATCATCTGATCGCCGGTGCGCTCCGGCCCGCCTAACCGGTTCTTAATCGGCCGGCCGCATGGTGCCCGGCGGAACGAGGACGGTCGGCGCAGCGTTGCGCGCGATCGGTCCGGCGCTTTCCGCGCAGACCATGCGCTTTCAGGGCAGGTGGCAGGCGATGACCGATCCGATCACGATCATGCAGGCCGACGTTGCCGCCAGCGTCCGCAGCTGGCTCGCCCATCTGGCCGGCGAGCGGCGTCTCGCCGCCCACACGCTGGACGCCTACGAGCGTGACGTGCGGCAGTTCTGCGGCTTCCTTACCGGGCACATCGGCGACCCGCCGTCGCTGGACGATCTGGCCGGCCTGAAGGCCCAGGACGTGCGCGCCTTCCTGGCGCGGCGGCGCATGGGCGGCGCCTCGACGCGCACCGTCGGTCGCGGCCTCGCCGGCGTGCGCTCGTTCGCCACCTGGCTGGAGCGCCGCGGCGGCTTCGATGCCACCGCCTTCCGTGCCGTCGCCGCCCCCAAGACGCCCAAGACCCTGCCGCGGCCGGTAGGGGTTTCCGACGCCCGGGCCATGATCGACGGGGCCGACGAGCACGAGACCCCGTGGATCGCCGCCCGCGATACCGCCGTGCTGACCCTGCTCTACGGCGCGGGGCTGCGCATCGGCGAAGCGCTGGCCATCACCCGCCGGGCCGCCCCGACCGACGTGGGCGTGCCGCTGCGCGTCACCGGCAAGGGCGGCCGCACCCGGCTCGTGCCGGTGCTGCCCGCCATCGCCGACGCGGTGACGGCCTATCTGCGGCTGGTGCCGTATGCGCTGGCGAGCGACGGGCCGCTGTTCGTCGGCGCCAAGGGCGGCCAGCTCTCGCCGCGCATCGTCCAGCGCACGGTGGCGGCCCTGCGCGGCGGTCTCGGCCTCCCCGACAGCGCGACGCCGCACGCGCTGCGGCACGCCTTCGCGACCCATCTCCTGGCCGCCGGCGGCGACCTCAGGTCCATCCAGGAGCTGCTCGGCCACGCCAGCCTGTCGACCACCCAGGGCTATACGGCGATCGACACCGCCCACCTGCTCGACGTCTACGCCCGCGCCCATCCCCGCGCCTGAGGACCGCTTCCCTGCGTGCCCTGCCGTGCCGCGCCGCAATCGATTGACGCGGCAAGCGCCCGGCCCGACCATCGGGAAAACCGCGCAAGGAGGCGCCCTTGAGCCAGCCCGTGCTCGACTTCTTCTTCGAGTTCGCCTCGACCTATTCCTATCTCTCTGCCGCCCGGATCGAAGCGATGGCGATGGAGCGCGGCATCAGGGTGCGCTGGCGGCCGTTCCTGCTCGGCCCGATCTTCCGGAGCCAGGGCTGGGAGACCTCCCCGTTCAACATCTACCCCGCGAAGGGCCGGTACATGTGGCGCGACGTCGAGCGCCTGGCGCACGCGCGCGGCGTGCCGTTCGTCCGCCCGGATCCCTTCCCCCAGAACGGCCTGCTTGGCGCCCGCTGCGTGCTGGCCGCCGACGAGGACGCCCGGCCCGCCGCCGCCCGCGCGATCTTTCACGCCTCCTTCGGGGCGGGGCAGCAGATCGGCGATCCCGAGGTGATCGGGGCGGCCCTGGCGGGGGCAGGCCTCGATGCGCCGACCATTCTCGCGGCCGCCTCATGCGATCCGGTCAAGGCGGCCCTCCGAGCCAACACCGACGCCGCCATCGCCCACGACATCTTCGGCGCGCCGAGCTTCGTGACCCCGGACGGCGAGATGTTCTGGGGCGACGACCGGATGGACGACGCGCTGCAATGGGCGGTCGAGCGCGGCTAACGCGCTTCCGGGCAATGCGGGAGATGGTTCGCGATCCCGCGCGACCGGCGATCGCAGGGCCCAGGCCGACCGGGCTCGGCAAAGATCCGGTCCGCTGCCGCGCGCGTATCTCATCCGGCCGCAGGACACGCCCGGCGGTGATCCGTAGGGGCGCGGGTATGGGTTCGTTGGAGCCTGTTCGAATGCGCGTGACGCCGGATGGTTCGAGGCGGCAAGCTGCTGCCGAGACACGTTGTGGAATGAAGGGCCCGTCATGAAAACGCTCCGCCGCCTCATCTTCGTGGTGCTCGCCGGATCGCTGGCCGGCGCCTGCATGACCACCCCGGAAGCCACCATTCCGCCCCGCATCGAGCCGCTGACGCTGGAGGAATTCTTCGTCGGGCACACCACCGGAGAAGGTCGGTTCGAAAGCCGCATCGCCGGCGTGGAGCGCACGTTCACCGTGAAGACCACCGGCACCTGGGACGGCCGAACGCTGACGCTGCGCGAGGACTTCGTGTTCTCCGACGGCGAGCGCGACAGCAAGACGTGGCGGTTCAGCCGACAGAAGGATGGCACCTACAGGGGCACGCGCGAGGACGTCATCGGGGTCGCCGAGATCTGGCAGGACGCCGAGACCGTCCGCCTCTCCTATGTCGCCAGGGTTGCCGGCAAGGGCGGCAAGACGCGCAACCTGACCTTCGAGGACGTGCTCGTTCCCCAGTCGCGCAACGTGGTGCTCAACAAGGCGGTGGTGTCCAAGTACGGCGTCCCCGTCGGCACGGTCGAGGTCCTGTTCCGCAAGCGGTGAATCGGCTCGCCTGACGGTCCGGTCTGTGGCATGAGCGGGGATCGCAGCCTCCGGAGCCCGCCATGGATTTCGTCCCCAGCCTGCCCGTCCTGAGTGCCTATCTGGTCGCCGTGGTGGCCCTGACGCTGACGCCGGGGCCGGACATGACGCTGTTTCTCGGCAAGACGATCTCCCAGAACCGGCTGGCCGGGTTTGCCTCGATGGCGGGGGCGACCGCCGGCCTTCTCGTCCACACCGTCCTGGTCGCCATCGGCCTGTCGGCGCTGATTGCCGCGTCGGCCACAGCCTTCCTGGTGCTGAAGATCGTCGGCGCCCTCTATCTTCTGTGGCTGGCGATCGAGGCGCTGCGGCACGGTTCCGCGCTGTCGCTGTCGGATCGCAAGGCCGCGCCCGACCCGATCCACCGGGTGTTCGCCAAGGGGCTGATGATCAACCTCCTCAACCCCAAGATCATCGTGTTCTTCGTGACCTTCCTGCCGCAGTTCGTCACCCCGACCGACCCGAACGCGCCGGCCATGCTGATGTTCCTGGGGGTGCTGTTCGCGGTGGTCGCAATGGCGTTCGCCACCCTGCTCATCCTCAGCGCCGACCGCATCGCGGTGCGGCTGCGGCGCTCGCCGCGGCTGACGCGCGTCATCGACTGGCTGTTCGCGTCGGTGATGGCGGGATTTGCCGTGAAGCTGGTGCTGTCGCGGGTCGACTGATCGCGCGCGAAAGGCCCGACGTGCCGCCTCAGAGGGCGGCGGCGACCGCGGCGGCGTGGCGAACGCTGGCGCGCTCCTTCTCCGACGCCGACTTCAGCTGGCCACAGGCGGCCGAGATGTCGCGTCCCCGCGGCGTGCGGATGGGCGACGCGTAGCCCGCGTGGTTCACCACGTCGGCAAACGTCTCGATCGTCTCCCAGTCCGAGCACTCGTAGACCGAGCCCGGCCACGGGTTGAACGGGATCAGGTTGATCTTCGCCGGAATGCCCTTGAGGAGGCGCACCAGCTCGCGGGCGTCCGACGGGCTGTCGTTGACGCCCTTCAACATCACGTACTCGAAGGTGATCCGCCGCGCGTTCGACAGGCTCGGATACTGCCGGCAGGCCTCGAGCAGTTCGGCGATCGGATAGCGCTTGTTGAGCGGTACGAGCTGGTCGCGGACCTCGTCGCGCACGGCGTGCAGCGAGATCGCCAGCATGACGCCGATTTCCTCGCCGGCGCGCGGGATCATCGGAACCACGCCCGACGTCGACAGGGTGATTCGCCGCCGCGACAGGCCGACGCCGTCGCCATCGGAGGCGATCAGCAGCGCCTGCTTCACGGCGTCGAAATTGTAGAGCGGCTCGCCCATGCCCATCATGACGATGTTGGACACCAGCCGGCCCTCGGAGGGCACGATGGCGCCATCGGTCGGCGCCTTGCCAGGCAGGTCGCCCAGCCGCTGGCGGGCGGCGAGGATCTGCTGCAGGATTTCGCCGGCGGTCAGGTTGCGCACCAGGCGCTGGGTGCCGGTGTGGCAGAAGGTACAGCTGAGCGTGCAGCCCACCTGGCTGGAGACGCACAGCGTCCCGCGCCCTTCCTCGGGGATGTAGACGGTCTCGACCTCGACCGGCCGGCCGGCACCGCGCGGCGGAAAGCGGAACAGCCACTTGCGGGTGCCGTCGACCGAGATCTGCTCGTCGACGATCTCCGGCTCGGAAATGCTCGCCACCTCCGAGAGGCGGGCGCGCAGGTCGCGGCTGACGTTCGCCATGGCGTCGATGTCGGTGGCACCGCGCAGATACAGCCAGTGCCAGAGCTGCGCGACCCGCATGCGGATCTGCTTCTCGGCGACCCCGGCCTCCCTCAGCACCTGCGCCAGCCCCTCGCGATCCAGCCCGACGAGCGACGTGCGCGGGTCATCGGCCGCACTCCCGGCGGCGGGGGCGACTGCGGGCGAAAGGGTGTCGGCGGTCAGGGTCATGGTCGATCAGATCGGGTGCGCGTCCGGCGGACGCAAGGTCGGGAACGGGGTTCGCAAAACGGTTCGGCCGGCGCCCGTTATCGCACGAACGCCGGCCCACGTCAGTCCTGCCCGGAATCCGGCGGCCCGGAGCCGCCGAAGCACGGGACGCTTTAGTTGCAGATCTGGTTGATTCGGTCGGTCGCGGCGGTGACGCCGGAGAGCGAGAACCGGTAGCTCGTCTGGGTCCCCCGCGCCGAGGCGCCGGTGGCAGACATCGCCCGGCCGGCCCGCATGGCAGCAAGCAGCGAGGCTTCCTGCGCGGGATTTTCCATCCAGGCACCGTCGCCCTTGGTGAACAGGGTGAACTTCTGCCCGTCCACATCGACCGTGACGGACGAGCTTTCCTTGAACGTGTAGCCGACCAGCATGCTGGTCTCGCCCTTCACGCCTTCGGACGGCCGGTTGCTCACGAAAAAGAACACATCGCCATGATCGCGATCGGCGGGCTGCATCTCCTTCGGTTTCGACAAGGCGTAGCAGATCTTCCCCGACTGTCCGTCGTAGGAGTAGACCTCCCAGTCGTTGTACTTCTGCACCAACGTTGGCGTCGAAGATTGGGCCATCGCAACTCCGGTCGAGAGAAACGACACGAGAGCAGCGAAAATGACGACACGCTTCAGCATAGGCCACCCATCGGATTCGGAATTGGGTTCGCAGGATCGGCCGGGATCATAGACCGACCAAGGTTCACGAAGGGTATATAACGGAACAAGCGCCCGGCGTCGCGCGTCTGGCCCCGTAGCGACCCGATCGAATTCCGTCTATGATTACCGGAACATGGGGACGCTGGCCGCAGAAATTGGGCGAGAGTGTGGCTCTCGGCGCATCGGCGGCCCCGCCTGACGGCGGGCTGATCCCGTTATCGTGACGAAATCCGCGGGCTTGTCTGCCCATCGAAAGAACGACAGCTCGAAGCGAAAAAAGCGGAACCGTGGCCGACGACGATCCCTACGCCGACATGGTCGAGGCGGTTGCCGCCACGCGTGATCGGGCTGCGTTCGCATCCCTGTTCGACCACTTCGCACCGCGTATCAACGCCTTCCTGCTCCGCCTCGGCACCGACAACGGAAGTGCCGAAGAGTTGACCCAGGAGGTGATGGTCACCCTGTGGAGAAAGGCGGCGCTGTTCGACCGGTCGAAGTCGTCCGTCGCGACCTGGCTGTTCCGGATCGCCCGCAATCGCCGCATCGATCTCAGCCGCCGCGACCGATCGTCCCTGCTCGACCCCGAGGAACCGGCGCTGCAGCCGGGCGCCACCGCCCGGCCGGACGCGGAACTGGATGCCCGCGACCGCGAGGAGCGCGTGCGCAAGGCGCTCCAGGTGCTGCCTCCCGAACAGGTCGAGCTCATCAAGCTCGCCTTCTTCAGTGGTCTGTCCCATTCGGAGATCGCCGAGCAGACCGAGTTGCCACTGGGCACCGTGAAGTCGCGGATCCGGCTGGCGTTCGGCCGCCTGCGGCAGACGCTGGACAGCGACGCCCCCGACGCCGGCGGCTGACAGCCCGCCCCTCAACCACCCGACACAGGATTCAGATCACGTGCGCGCCGTCCTGAGCAAAGAGCCCGGCCCCCCGTCCAGCCTCGTGGTCGAGACCATCGACCGGCCTGAGCCGGGACCGGGCGAGGTCCTCATCGCCGTGGAGGCGGCCTCCCTCAACTTCTTCGACACGCTGATCATCCAGGACCGCTACCAGTACCGGCCCGAGCGGCCGTTCTCCCCGGGGGCCGAATGCGCCGGCCGGGTGGCCGCCCTGGGCGCCGGCGTCACCGGCTTCGCCGAGGGAGACCGGGTCGTCGCCTACGTCGCCTGGGGCGCCTGCCGGGAATACGTGATTGCCAAGGCCATCGCGCTGGTGGCCGTGCCCGACGCCGTCGACAGCGCCATCGCGGCGACGGTGATCGTCACCTACGGCACCACCCTTTACGCGCTGCGCGATCGCGGCGACCTGAAGCCCGGCGAGACGCTGGCGGTGCTGGGGGCCTCGGGCGGGACCGGGCAGGCGGCCGTGGAAATCGGCAAGGCGATGGGCGCGCGGGTGATCGCCTGCGCCTCGTCGCCGGACAAGCTCGAGTTCACGCGCAGCCTCGGCGCCGACGAGGGCATCGACTACGGCAGCGAGGACCTGAAGGACCGGCTGAAGGCGCTGACCGGCGGCAACGGCGTGGACGTGGTCTACGATCCGGTGGGCGGGCCGCTCGCCGAACAGGCGCTGCGCGCCTGCTCCTGGCTCGGCCGCTTCCTGGTGATCGGCTTCGCCTCCGGCGACATCCCGAAGATCCCGCTCAATCTGGCGCTCCTCAAGAGCTGCGACATCCGCGGCGTGTTCTGGGGCTCGGCGGTGGAGCGCGATCCGGACGGCCACCGCCGCAACGTCGCGCAGCTCCTCGCGTGGGTGGCGGAGGGGCGGCTGAAGCCGCACCTCGACGCCGTCTATCCGCTGGAGGAAACGGCCGTCGCGCTGCAACGGCTCGCCGACCGCGACGTGAAGGGCAAGGTCGTCATCCGACCCTGACGGCACCCGGCGCCAAGGGTGCGATCACGCGTCGGCGGTGGTGCTGGGTTTCTGGCGCAGCCCGAGGACGCGGCGCGCCTCGCGGCGATGCTCGTCCTTGATGTGGGTGGTGGCCAGCGCGATGACGCCCATCAGCACCGAGGCGTCGTCGGCGAAGCCGATGCCCAGCAGGATGTCCGGCACCAGGTCCGTCGGCAGCACGAAATAGCCAAGCGCACCGAACAGCATCGCGCGCACCCTGACGGGCGTGGCCGGATCGAGGGCGCAGAAATAGGCCGCGACCAGGTCCTCCACGAAGGGGATCTGACCCACCGCGCGCTTCAGCGTCCCCCAGAACCGGTTGCGCACCACGTGTTCCTGGGCGTGCGGATGGTCGGGCGGCAGGATCTCCGGTTCCGACGTCTTGCGTCCTCGTCCGAACATTCGCGTCATGTCTCCGTTCAGTTGCGACGTCATGGCGCCGCACGGTCAGGTCAATCACCGACCAGCTTGTTCATTTCCTTCGCCATTCTGACGTCGAGATCGGTCAATCCGCCGGCATCATGGGTCGACAAGGTCACCGTTACAGTCTTATAGACGTTCGACCACTCGGGATGATGATCGATCTTCTCCGCATAGAGCGCGACCTGCGTCATGAAACCGAACGCCTCCCGAAAATTCCGGAAGGTGAACGTCTTCGTCAGCGCGTCGCGCCCGTTCATCAGCGACCAACCGGCGAGCGTGTCCAGCGCCGCCGTGCGGCCGTCCGTGGTGAGAAGCTCGGCCATGCGGGTCTCCGGTTGTGTCCGAAGTGTCAGATGGGAACCGTAAGGGTGAACGTCGAGAGGGCCGCGGTGTTCCCGCCGCGCCGCACCCCCGCGGGGAGATCCTCCGCCAAGCTGTCTGGAAATGCGCGATGACCACACCTGACGTGCAGTCGATCCTCTTCGTCTGCCTCGGAAACATCTGCCGCTCGCCGATGGCGGCCGGCATCATGCGCAGCCTCGCCGCACACCGCCGGCCGGCGCTGACCGTCGAATCGGCCGGCGTCGGCCCCTGGCACGTGGGCAAGCCGCCGGACGGCCGGGCCGTCGCCACCGCCCAGCGCAACGGCATCGACCTCACCGAGGATCGGGCGCGGATGCTCACGGAAGAGGATTTCAGCCGCTTCGACCTGATCCTGGCGATGGATACGTCGGTGCTCGCCGACATCTGCCAGCGCGCCCCGTCCGGCGCGCCCGCACGCATCGGGCTGTTCCACCAGATCGCCCAGAACGTCGAGCGCGACGTGCCCGACCCCTATTATGGCGGCGATGACGGCTTCGACGACGTGTTCGAGGAGATCGAAACCGGGACCCGGGCCCTGTTCGCCCGGCTCGGCGGCGCCACCCTCAGCACCGACGCCTGAGGACGCCCGCCGCGCCTCAGCGTCGCGCGGCGGCAAGCACGCGGTCGACGAAGGCGTTGGCAACGCCGAGATGGCTCGAGGGATCGGCGAACGCCGTCCAGTCGATCGGCGCGTCGGAGAGATCCGCCAGCGCCGCCACAAGGTCGCCGTCGCTCTCGGCGGCCCGCTTCACCAACGCCTGCGCCGCCTCGCGCGTCATGTGCTCCGACAGCGCGAAGCTCGCCGCCTCGGCGAGCGTCGCCCCGCCCGCGCGCGCCTTCATCGCCTCCGCGTTCACCACCAGCGTCTCCAGCAGCTCCGTCGCGTGGACGAGCCCGCCGCCGGCGGCAACGACCATGGCTGGCAGCGTCGCCCACTCCACCGACCACGCGCCGCCGTCCCGCTCCTCGGCATGGATCGCCCCTTGCGCGAAGGTGCCCAGGTTGCCGGCGGTGATGCGCGCCAGCGCCACCAGCAGCTCCGCCGACACCGGGTTCGCCTTCTGGGGCATCGTCGACGAGCCGCCGCCGCTGCCGGGTCGCACCTCGGCGACCTCGCTGCGGGCGAGGATCGCCACGTCGGTGCCGATCTTCCCCAGGCTGGCCGTCAGGTTCGCCAGCCAGCCGGCCAGCTCCATCAGTCCGTCGCGGGCGGTGTGCCATGGCATCGGCGGCGCGGCGAGCCCCAGCTCGTCCGCCAGCGCCTCCATCACCGCCAGTCCGTCGCCGCCGATCGCCGAGGCCGTCCCGCCGGCGCCGCCGAACTGGACCATCAGGATCCGCGGCCGTGCCTCGGCCAGCCGCACGCGGTGCCGCAGCAGCGGCGCCAGCCACCCCGCCGCGCGCAGGCCGAAGGTGGTCGGCACGGCGATCTGGGTGCGCGTGCGCGCCGCCATCACGGTGCCCCGATGCGTTTCGACCAGGCGGGCGAGGACGTCGATCAGCGCGTCGAGGCGCGCCTCCAGCCGGTCCAGCGCCGTGCCCAGCCGGACCATCAGGGCGGTGTCGACGATGTCCTGGCTGGTGGCGCCCCAGTGGACGAACTCGGCCGCCTCGCCGCCGACGACGGATTTGAGGTCCTTCACCAGGCCCGGCAGCGGCACGCCGGCGTTGCGGGTACCCGCGGCAAGCGACGCCGGATCGATGATCGCGCCCTTCAGCCTGCGGTCGATCTCGGCCGCCGCGTCCGCCGGGATCACGCCCAGGCGCCCCTCGACCCGGGCAAGCGCCCGCTCCACGTCGATCATCGCCGCCAGTTCGGCTTCATCGGAAAACAGCGCGGCGACCTCGGGATCGGCGAACAGGGGCCCGAGAAAGCGCGAATCGAACGGGGTCACAGCCATGTCGTCCTCACCCGGTGAATGTCTCGGTCCGGCCGCCTCCCCCGGTCGGGACGGCAGGCGGATGCGAAGGCGCGCCGAACGGCATACCCCGGCCGGGGCCTTCGCGCAAAAGACGGAGACATGGCGGCAACACGCCGCCTGTCCATCGGTCCGCCGAGCCACTATGTTCCCAGCGAAACACCCATTGGCCGGACAGCCCCCGTCGCCCCTATGGCGCCCTGTCCGGCCCGCGCGACCGCTCCCTTCCAGCCCATCCCCGATCCGACGAGGAGGTATGACCATGGCCCAGGCCACCCTGCAGTCCGTCGACGCCGGAGGCGCCACCCGCCTCGACCTCGCCGACCCCAGCCTTTTCCGCACCCAGGCCTATGTGGCCGGCGAGTGGATCGACGCCGACGACGGCGCCACCACCGACGTCACCGACCCGGCAACCGGCGCCGTCCTCGGCACCATCCCCCATTGCGGCGCGGCGGAGACGAAACGCGCCATCGAGGCCGCCAACGCCGCCTGGCCGGCCTGGCGCGCCAGGCCCGCCAAGGAGCGCTCGGCGATCCTGCGCAAGCTCTTCGACCTGATGCTGGAAAACCAGGAGGACCTCGCCCGCCTGATGACGGCGGAGCAGGGCAAGCCGCTGTCGGAATCGCGCGGCGAGATCGCCTATGCGGCGAGCTTCCTGGAATGGTTCGCCGAGGAGGGCAAGCGCGTCTACGGCGAGACGATCCCGGCGCCCTCGACCGACCGCCGGATCCTGGTCATCAAGCAGCCGATCGGCGTCACCGCCGCGATCACGCCCTGGAATTTCCCGGCCGCGATGATCACCCGCAAGCTCGCCCCGGCGCTTGCCGCCGGCTGCCCGATGGTGATCAAGCCGTCGGAGTTCACGCCCTACAGCGCGCTGGCGCTGTGCGTGCTGGCCGAGCGCGCCGGCGTGCCGGCCGGCGTCATGTCGGTCGTCACCGGCGAGGCGGCGAAGATCGGCGGCGAGATGACCGCCAACCCGATCGTCCGCAAGCTCTCCTTCACCGGCTCCACCGGCATCGGCAAGCTCCTGATGCGCCAGGCGGCCGACACCGTGAAGAAGCTGTCACTGGAACTCGGCGGCAACGCGCCGTTCATCGTCTTCGACGACGCCGACCTCGATGCGGCGGTCGAGGGCGCCATGGCCAGCAAGTTCCGCAACGCCGGCCAGACCTGCGTCTGCGCCAACCGCATCTTCGTCCAGGCCGGGGTCTACGACGCCTTCGCCGAGAAGTTCGCCGCGGCGGCACATCGGATGAAGGTGGGCAACGGCTTCGACGACGGCGTCGTCCAGGGTCCGCTGATCAACGAGAAGGCGGTCGAGAAGGTCGAGCGCCACATCGCCGATGCGGTCGGCAAGGGGGCGCGGGTGCTCACCGGCGGCAACCGCCACCCGCTCGGCCAGACCTTCTTCGAGCCCACGGTGCTGGCCGACGTGACGCCGGACATGCAGGTCATGCGCGAGGAAACCTTTGGCCCGATGGCGCCGCTGTTCCGCTTCGAGACCGACGAGGAGGCCGTCCGCCTCGCCAACGACACGGAATTCGGGCTCGCCGCCTATTTCTACAGCCGCGACGTCGGCCGCATCATGCGGGTCGGCGAGGGTCTGGAGTACGGCATCGTCGGCATCAACACCGGCATCATCTCGACCGAGGTCGCGCCGTTCGGCGGCGTCAAGGAGAGCGGGCTCGGGCGCGAAGGCTCCCACCACGGCATCGAGGACTATCTCGAGATCAAGTACATGTCGCTCGCCGGTCTCTGAGTTTTCCCCTCACGCCGAGTGCGCTTGTGCGCACCGGCTCCGGGTGGGCGGCCTCCGGCCGGCGCGCGGTCGCGCGCTGGTGGGCGAGGTACGGACAGGCAGAGGTTGGTTCACTCAGGCACCCGCCCCAAAATTCCGCTCATCCCCGCGAAAGCGGGGATCCATAGGGCCTGTCAGCAGTCCTCAGTCGGAATGAGGGGTTTCTCCCTAACCCACACCAAAACTCCGTTCATTCCGGCGAAGGCCCGGATCGGTCCACGGATCGATGGCGATTTCCTCGACCGCGTCCTCCAGGCCCAGCTCGCGCAGGGCGATCCGCACCTTGCGGGCGAACGGCGAGGTCGGCGCATACCAGAGCTTCATTGCGGGTGTCTGTCTTGCTCGGGGGTGGGAGATGCGGGCCGACCGCCCTTCCCCATGGATTCCCCGGCACGCCCCCGAAACGGCTGCAGCAGCATCCGGTCGAGCCACAGGTCGCGCCGGGTCCGGAATTGGGGGATGCCGATGGTCATGCCGGTGTGGCCGAGCTTCGGCTGCGGCCGGTAGGTGCCCAGCAGCCGGTCCCACCAGGACAGATTGAAGCCGAAGTTGGTGTGCGTCTCGGCCGGGTCGATGGAATGATGGACCCGGTGCATGTCCGGCGTCACGACCAGGAACCGCGCCGCCCGGTCCAGCGCCAGCGGCAGGCCGACGTTGGTGTGGGTGAACATCGACATGGCGTTGAGGACGACCTCGAACACCAGCACCGCCGCCGCCGGCGGGCCGAGCGCCGCCACCAGCGCCAGCTTGATGCCCATGGAGATCAGGATCTCGCCGGGGTGGAAGCGCAGGCCGGTGGTCACGTCGATTTCCAGGTCGGCATGATGCATCCGGTGCAGCCGCCAGAGCGCAGGCACCGCGTGGAACATCACGTGCTGCAGGTAGATCGCGAGATCGAAGGCAAGAAACGAGGCGGCGAACGCCACCCAGTACGGGGCGTCGACGAGATTGAAGAGGCCGAAGCCGCGCTCTCGCGCCACCAGCGCCAGCCCGACGGCCAGCACCGGAAAGGCGAGCCGCAGGATCACCGTATCGAGCACCACGAGACCGAGGTTGTTGCTCCAGCGTAGCAGCCGCGGCACCTCCCGGCGCCGGCGCGGCGCGGCGATCTCCCACGCGGCCATCGCCGCCAGCACGCCGAGAAAGGCGGCGAGCCGGATCAGCGGTTCGTTCAGGAGCAGCGTATCGGACATCGTGCGGCGCCGGATCCCGGGAAGCGCCCACCATAGGGCGTTTCCCCATGTGGTCACATCGGCCGCGCGCGTCCAATAACAGGTCCGTGGCCGGTCAGGACGACCCGCCACGGACGCTGGGGCATGCCGACGAGGTCAGCCGCGCATCGGCTTCAGCGCCTCGGCCCAGCGGTGCAGTTCCTTCAGCATCGCGTCGGCGCTGTCGATCTGCAGGTCGTTCGGCGTGAACACGCCGTCCTGGATCTGCGGGAACACCATCGGCGCCATGAGCGCCTCGGGAATCGCCATCATCTTCAGCGGGCTGAACCAGCCGCGGGTCGCGTCCGCCGCGCGGGTGCCCCCCGACGCGCCGCCGTAGCTCACGAAGGAGGCCGGCTTGTAGCCCCACTCCTTGGAAACGTAGGTGAAGGCGTTCACCAGCGCCGGCGTCGGATGATAATTGTATTCCGGCGTCACGAACACGAAGGCGTCGGCCGCGTCCACGCTCTCCGACCAGCGCTTGGTGTGGTCGTTCTGGTAGTCCTGCATGCGGGGATGCTTGGGCTCGTTGTAGATCGGCAGATCGAAATCGGCGAGATCGACCAGGTGCACGTCGAAGTCGCTCTTCTCCTTCGCATAGCCTTCGAACCACTTGGCGACGGAGGGACCGACGCGACCGGGACGGGTGCTGGCGATGATGACGTTCAGGCGAAGGGCCATGGGGGAGCGTCCTATCTGTCTTCGGAGGGACTATGGTATCAGATTGATACCGGACGTTTCACACCACCACGCGCCGGATCGCAAGGAGGCACATCCATGAATGTCGGTCACATCCGTGTTGCCGGGCGGTGCGAGCGCGTCGCGCCGGTGCTGGCCCGCATCGGCGACAAGTGGGCGGTGCTGGTGGTCGTGCTGCTCGCCGACGGTCCGGTCCGCTTCAACGAGCTGAAGCGGCGGATCGGCGTCATCTCGCAGCGGATGCTCACGTTCACGCTGCGCGGGCTGGAGCGCGACGGCCTCGTTACCAGGACGGTGTTCGCCAGCGTTCCGCCGAAGGTGGAATACGCGCTGACACCGCTCGGCCAGTCGCTGCTGGACCCGATCAGCCACCTGTCGCGCTGGGCCGTCGACCACGCCGACGAGATGGAAGCGGCGCGGAAGGCCTTCGATGGCGACGCGGCCGCCAACCGGGCGGCCGTCGGCTGACGCCTATTCCGCCGCGTCGCTCGCTGACTGCCGGCCGAAACGGTTCTCGATGTAGTCGGCCACCATCTGCTTGAACTCGTCGGCGATCTTCGGGCCGCGCAGCGTCGTGACCTTCTTTCCGTCGACGAACACGGGGGCGGCCGGCGTCTCGCCGGTGCCGGGCAGCGAAATGCCGATGTCGGCGTGCTTGGATTCGCCCGGGCCGTTGACGATGCAGCCCATCACCGCGACCTGCAGCGCCTCCACGCCCGGATACTGCTCCTTCCACACCGGCATGCTTTCCGACAGGTGCGCCTGGATGTCCTTGGCGAGCTGCTGGAACACCGTCGAGGTGGTGCGCCCGCAGCCGGGGCAGGCGGCGACCACCGGCACGAAGGCCCGGAAGCCCATGGTCTGCAGCAGTTCCTGGGCGACGGTGACCTCGCGCGTCCGGTCGCCGTTCGGCTCCGGCGTCAGCGAGATCCGGATGGTGTCGCCGATGCCTTCCTGCAGCAGGATGCCCAGCGCCGCCGACGAGGCGACGATGCCCTTGGACCCCATGCCGGCCTCGGTGAGGCCCAGGTGCAGCGCATAGTCGCAGCGCCGCGCCAGGTCGCGGTAGACCGCGATCAGCTCCTGCACGTCGCTGACCTTGGCGGAGATCAGGATCTTGTCGCGCCCGAGCCCCAGCTCCTCGGCGCGCTCCGCCGACAGCAGGCCGGAGCGGATCATCGCCTCGCGGGTGATGGCGGCGGCCGACACCGGTGCGTCCGACGCGGCGTTCTCGTCCATCAGGTGGGTCAGCAGCTCCTGGTCGAGCGAGCCCCAGTTGACGCCGATGCGCACCGGCTTGTCGTGGCGCATCGCCATCTCGATGATGGCGCCGAACTGGCTGTCGCGCTTGGCCTTGAAGCCGACGTTGCCGGGATTGATCCGGTACTTGGCGAGCGCCTCGGCGCAGGCCGGATGATCGGCCAGCAGCTTGTGGCCGATGTAGTGGAAGTCGCCGACCAGCGGCACGTTCACGCCCATCAGCATCAGCCGGTCGCGGATGTGCGGCACCGCCGCCGCCGCCTCGTCGCGATCCACGGTGATGCGGACGATCTCCGAGCCGGCACGCGCCAGCGCGGCCACCTGGGCGACGGTCGCCTGGATGTCGGCGGTATCGGTGTTGGTCATCGACTGCACGACCACCGGCGCGTCGCCGCCGACGATGACCCCGCCCACGTCGACGGGGACGGAGCGGCGCCGGGGGGCCGGGCCGGAGGCAATCGGGGTCGCAGTCGCGGTCATGGGCGCATTCATCGCCGAACTCTCGCTGTCGGTGTCGCGATCGGGCGGACACGGTGCCGGATCCATATCACAAGGCGGCGACACGCACAGCCGCCACGCCTTCGGGATCCGAACGGGCAGAAACCCGATCCGTTTCCGATCGGGTGGAAACGCCCTGCCGCTCTATGTAGGTCGGATGCCGCCGTCCGGCAGGGGGCGCCGGCGGCGGTAGTTCACCAGCACCAGGCCGATGACGACCAGCACCGCCGCCAGGCCGAAGCCCGGCGTGAACGCCTCGCCGAGCACCAGCACGCCGGCCGCGATGCCGAACATCGGGCTCATCGCGGTCGCCGCCTGCAGCGGGCCGGCGGCGTAGCGCGACAGAAGCCTGAACCAGATCAGGTAGGTGACGGCCACGACCCAGACGATCTGGTAGAGAAGCCAGAAGATCGACGTACCCGACACCGGCCAGTTCGGCTCCTCGCCGCGGATCACCGCGAACACCACCGCGAAGACGAGCGACATGGTGAGCTGATAGAGCAGCACCTTCTCGAACGGCACCGTCTTCAAGACCGACTTGCGGATCGTCAGCGTCTGGGCGGCCCACAGCGCGCCCGCCACCACGCACCCGATATCGGCAATCCGGCTCGTCCAGTCGGCCGCCGGCGGCGGTGCGCCCATCGCCGCGGCAACGCCGGCGAACGAGAAGGCGATCCCGAGCCACTGCAGCGGCCGCAACCGCTCGCCGGGCAGGAACACCAGAGCGCCGAGCGCCACGAAGAACGGGGCGGTGTAGAGGAACAGGGTGACGCGGCTCGCCTGGGTGTGCTCGAGCGCGAGATACAGCATCACGAACTCGGTGGCGAAGAAGCCTCCCGACAGCAGGCCGGGCAGCAGCGAGCGGTCGCGCTGGAACAGCCGCACCCCGCGCCAGCGGCACCAGGCGTAGACCAAGAGGATGCCGCCGCCGCACCTGAGGGCAAGCTGGGTCAGCGGCGGAATGTCGGCGATGGCGATCTTGATCGCCACCTGCTGCAGCCCCCAGCTGGCGCAGATGACGACCATCAGCGCGATCACCGGCAGGTCGGGCAAAAGGGCGGCGGGCGGCTGCGCCGGCTCGCCGGCGGACGCCGTCATGCGTTGGCCGTGCGGCAATGCTCGCAGACGCCGAAGATCTCCAGCGCGGCCCGGCGCGGCTCGAAGCCGGCGGCGCGCGCCACCGTCTCGACCTTGATGCCGAGATCGACGGCCTTCGCCTCGCCCACCTGTTTGCAGGTCTCGCAGATCAGGAACACCAGCGGCTGCGCGTCGGTGTGGGTCTCCGCGCACGCGACATAGGCGTTCAGGCTCTCGATGCGGTGTGCCAGCCCCTCTCCGGTCAGGAACGACAGCGCCCGGTAGACCGAAATCGGCGCCGGCCGCCCGCCCTCCGCCGACAGGCGGTCGAGAATCTCGTAGGCGCCGAGGGGCTCGTGGCTCTCGGCAAGCTGTTCCAGCACGGCGCGACGCATGGTCGACAGCCGCACGCCCTTGCCGCTGCAATGGGCCTCGGCGGCGGCCACCGAATCGCTCGCGCAGCGGCGATGATCGTGGGTCGGATCGGGAAAAATGGCGGTCATTGCCTGGTCTCGGTCTGCTGGCACGCGTCCGCTCGTAGGGCTCATGGTGCTGGCTGTCTGCCGTCGGCGCGGCCGTCTTCCTCTTAACCCGCGTCCGTCCGAATTGCGAGCCGCGCGGAGCGGCACCGAAGCGGACCAGGGCGGTCCCCATGGCTTCGGGGCCGACGCCGGTCGGCGCGATGGGACTTGCCTGTACCCTTGCGAGGAATAGAACGGCTGAGGCGCCGGTCCGGATCCATCGGCCGGCCTGCGCCGTCGTGAAAGTGCGGCACACTTCGGCTTGATTGAGCACGTCTCTTGCAACGGGACCACCCTCGGCAGGAGGCTGGCACGCACTGGCCACCAGTATCGCGGTCACCGGGTGTGCGCATCCGACGGCCGGAATTTGCAACGAAGGAGAGCGGGATGCTCAAAGGCAAGACGGCTGTGATCACCGGATCGACCTCCGGCATCGGCCTCGGATATGCGCGGGCGATGGCCGAACAGGGCGCCAACATCGTCATCAACGGCTTCGGCGACGCCGCCGCGATCGAGAAGGAACGCGCCGCGATCGAGACCGAATTCAAGGTGAAGTGCCTCTACTCCGCAGCCGACATGACCAAGTCGGACGAGATCGTCGACATGATCAAGACGGCCGAGAACACCTTCGGCTCGGTCGACATCCTGGTGAACAACGCCGGCATCCAGTACGTCTCGCCCATCGAGGAATTCCCCGACGCCAAGTGGGACGCGATCATCGCGATCAACCTGTCCTCGGCCTTCCACACCATCAAGGCCGCCGTCCCCGGCATGAAGAGCCGCAAGTGGGGCCGCATCATCAATACCGCCTCGGCCCACGCGCTCGTCGCCTCCCCCGACAAGGCCGCCTACGTCGCCGCCAAGCACGGCATCGCGGGCCTGACGAAGGTCGTGGCGCTGGAGACCGCCCAGGACGGCATCACCGTCAACGCCATCTGCCCGGGCTACGTCTGGACGCCGTTGGTGGAGAAGCAGATCCCGGACACCGCCAAGGCGCGCGGCATCACCGAGGAGCAGGTGAAGCACGACGTCCTGCTGGCGGCCCAGCCGACCAAGGAGTTCGTGACGGTGGAGCAGGTCGCGGCGTTCGCGGTGTTCCTGTGCTCCGACGCCGCCGCATCGATCACCGGCGCGATCCTGCCAATCGACGGCGGCTGGACGGCCGAGTAGCGATTCGCCGGCCGGGCCTCGGTCCGGCCGCACGCGCCCCGACTGCCCGAATCGGGAGCCACCTGCCGGTCGTCGCGCCGTCGGGTGGCCGGGGCCGGGGCCGGCCGCTGCGAAGCGGTCGACAGCCGCCCAGACAACAAAAAAGCCGCCTCTCGGCGGCTTCTTTCGTTTCCCTCCGGACGATCTGCCGTCCTTGGCGGGAAGGGAAGTTTGGTGGAGCCAGGCGGAATCGAACCGCCGACCTCTTGAATGCCATTCAAGCGCTCTCCCAACTGAGCTATGGCCCCATCCGTACCGGGGGTTTGGGAACCCCCCCGGCGAGCGCGTCGGAACTTAGGTGCGGTTCGCCGTGGAATCAATAGGCCTTTTCAGCCAATCCACGGTGCCCGCCGTTCCGGTCACCTTTCGGTCTCGTCATCGTCGTCGACGCCGCCCAGTCCGACATCGGCAACGTCATCGTCTTCCTCGTCGTCCTCGAGGAACGTGTCGTCATCGTCGTCGTCGTCCGGCAGATCCGCGTCGATCTCGATCTCGTCGTCATCGTCGTCGATCGATTTCTTTTCGCGCGGTGCCGGCGCCGCATCGTCGTCGGCCTCCTCCAGGGAGACCAGCTCGACGTCGTCGGTGGTGTCGTCGTCGTCCGTTTCCTCGGCCTCGACCACGGGAGCGGCCTTCACCGGCGCAGCCTTCGACGGCCTCGCCGGAGGCGCTGCGACCACGAACGGCGTGCCGCATTTCGGGCACAGGATCGGGTCCTTGCCCAGGTCGTAGTACTTTGCTCCGCAGTTGGAGCACTGTCGTTTGGTGCCGAGCTCGGGTTTTGCCACGGAACCGCCTCGCGTTCTGATAGGAGGCGGCCGGAATACACAGCAGGGCGGGTCCTGTCAAAGCCGAATCGACGGCGGCTGGCCGGAACATTTCGCGCGTCCGGGGTGACGGCGTCCCGACCGCGTGTTAGCTACCAGCTCCGTCACCAGATCGTGGTCGCCGCCGTCGGCCCGAATTCGTCCGGCCACCGGTCTTCGCAGCCGTTTCCAGAGGCTCCGACGGAGCATCCGGCAGCGGCCGAAAGCCGGGCGGCCTTTCATCGAGGCATTCCGCTTGGCACCGACCCCGCTGACCTCACGCCCCACCGCCCCGCTGTCCGGCCGACTTCGCGTGCCGGGCGACAAGTCGGTCTCCCACCGCGCGCTGATGCTCGCGGGCCTCGCCGTCGGCCGCTCGACCATCGATGGCCTGCTGGAGTCCGAGGACGTGCACGCGACCGCCGGCGCCATGCGCGCGCTGGGCGCCCGGATCGAGCGCACCTCCGACGGGCGCTGGGAGGTCGACGGCGTCGGCGTCGGCAGCCTGATCGAGCCGGAGGCGGCCCTGGACTTCGGCAACGCCGGCACCGGCGTGCGCCTGATTCTCGGCCTGCTGGCCACCCACCCGATCGTCGCCACCGCCGTCGGCGACGCCTCGCTGTCGCGGCGGCCGATGGCCCGCGTCCTCGATCCGCTGCGCACCATGGGCGCCCAGGTCATCGCGCGCTCGGGCGACCGGCTGCCGCTGACCATCCGCGGCGCCACCACCGCCGTCCCGATCACCTACGAGTTGCCGGTTCCCTCCGCCCAGGTGAAGTCGGCGATCCTGCTGGCCGGCCTCAACGCGCCGGGCACGACCACCGTCGTCGAGCAGATCCCCTCCCGCGACCACACCGAACGGATGCTCGAGGGGTTCGGCGTGCCGCTCGCCATCGAGACCGACGCCGCCGGACGCCGCCGGATCAGCCTCACCGGTCGCGCCGACCTCACCCCGATGAACCTCACGGTGCCCGGCGATCCGAGCTCGGCAGCCTTCGCCATCGTCGCCGGCCTGATCGTCGAGGGCTCCGACGTCACCGTCACCGACGTGCTGCTCAACCCGACGCGCACCGGCCTGTTCGACACCCTCGCCGAGATGGGCGCCGACATCGCCATCGAGAACGAGCGCATCTCCGGCGGCGAGAAGATCGGCGACGTGCACGTGCGCGCCAGTCGCCTGAAGGGCGTCACCGTGCCCGCCGCCCGTGCGCCCTCGATGATCGACGAGTATCCGGTGCTGGCCGTCGCGGCCGCGTTCGCCGAAGGCACGACGCGGATGGAGGGCGTCGGCGAGCTCCGGGTGAAGGAGGCCGACCGGCTCGAGGCGGTCGCCGCCGGGCTGCGGGCCAACGGGATCGAGGTCGCGACCGGCGACACGTGGCTTGCCGTCACCGGTCGCACCGGCGCCTGCGGCGGCGGGCGCATCGCCACCCACATGGATCATCGGCTGGCCATGAGCTTCCTCGTCATGGGGCTTGCCGCCGACAAGCCGGTCACCGTCGACGACACCCGCATGATCGCCACCAGCTTCCCCGGCTTCGTGGCCATGATGGAAACCCTCGGCGGCAGCTTCGACGCCGCCCCGGACGCGGCGTCATGATCGTCGCGATCGACGGCCCGGCGGCGTCCGGCAAGGGCACCCTGGCCCGGCGCCTCGCCCAGCATTTCGGGTTGCGCTACCTGGACACCGGCCTCACCTACCGGGCCGTCGCGCACGAGCTTCTCTCCCACCACGAGCCGCTGGACGACGAGGCCGCCGCGGTAGCGGCAGTAGGTCGGATCGATTTCGACCGCATCGACCGCGACGTGCTGTCGAACCACGGGATCGGCGAGGCGGCATCGCGCATCGCCGTGCTGCCGCAGCTGCGCACCGCGCTGGTGGAGCACCAGCGCGCCTTCGCCGACCTGCCGCCCGGCGCCGTCCTCGACGGGCGCGACATCGGCACCGTCGTCTGCCCGCATGCCGTGGCCAAGCTCTTCGTCACCGCGACGCCGGAGGCGCGCGCCGCCCGCCGCACGGCCGAAATCGCCGGGCGCGGCGGAGACACGACCTACGACGAGGTGCTCGCCGACCTGAAGCGTCGCGATGCGCGCGATTCGGGCCGCACCGTGGCGCCGCTGGCCGCCGCACCCGACGCCGTCTTGCTCGACACGACGGAGTTGGATATAGATGCCGCGTTTCGCGCGGCTGTGGAAATCGTCGACGAGGCCTTGCGTACAACGTCCGGCGGTGCCGGGCAGCGTCAGACCTCGCCGGGGTAGATCGCGGTTTCGGCCGTTACCTCGCCACGCGACCGATTTCGAACGACCGTGATCCCTGATCCGGTCGATCGTTGCGTTTCAGCAGTATCATGGCCGTTTTGCAGGGGCCTTGCGCCGGACAGTCCGCTTTTTGCCCGCGGACGCAAAAGATCACTCCCCTGCGGGACGGTTAGAGCAACACAAACCACCGGCGCATGCCGAGCAATCGGCGTCCAGGAGACTGAATGACCGTACAGACACCCTCACGTGAGGATTTTGCCGCCCTCCTCGAAGCTTCGTTCAAAGCGGCTGACATGCAGGAAGGGACCGTCGTCAAAGGGACGGTGGTCGGCTTCGAAAAGGATCTCGCAGTCATCGACGTCGGCCTCAAGGTCGAAGGTCGCGTGCCGCTGAAGGAATTCGGCGTCAAGGGTCGCGACGGCGACCTGAAGATCGGCGACGAGGTCGAAGTCTATCTCGAGCGCGTCGAGAATGCGCTCGGCGAGGCGGTCCTGTCGCGCGACAAGGCGCGCCGCGAAGAGAGCTGGATCCGGCTCGAGGTTGCCTTCGAGAAGAACGAGAAGGTCACCGGCCAGATCTTCAACTCGGTCAAGGGCGGCTTCACCGTCGACCTCGACGGTGCCGTGGCCTTCCTGCCGCGCAGCCAGGTGGACATCCGCCCGGTCCGCGACGTCGGCCCGCTGATGCACACCCCGCAGCCGTTCCAGATCCTCAAGATGGACAAGCGCCGCGGCAACATCGTCGTCTCGCGCCGCGTCGTGCTCGAGGAAACCCGCGCCGAACAGCGTTCCGAGCTGGTCCAGAGCCTCGAAGAGGGTCAGATCATCGAGGGCGTGGTCAAGAACATCACCGACTACGGTGCGTTCGTCGACCTGGGTGGCATCGACGGCCTGCTTCACGTCACCGACATGGCCTGGCGCCGCGTCAATCACCCGACCGAGATCCTGTCCATCGGACAGTCCGTGAAGGTTCAGGTGATCCGGGTCAACCACGAGACCCACCGCATCTCGCTCGGCATGAAGCAGCTGATGGCCGACCCGTGGGAAGGCATCGAGGCCAAGTATCCGGTCAACGCCCGCTTCACTGGCCGCGTCAACAACATCACCGACTACGGTGCGTTCGTTGAGCTCGAGCCGGGCATCGAAGGCCTCATCCACGTTTCCGAGATGAGCTGGACGAAGAAGAACGTCCATCCGGGCAAGATCGTGTCGACCAGCCAGGAAGTCGAGGTCGTCATCCTCGAGGTCGATCCCGTCAAGCGCCGCATCTCGCTCGGCCTCAAGCAGACCCTGGAAAACCCGTGGGAGCTCTTCCTGGAGTCCCATCCGGTCGGTTCCGAGGTCGAGGGCGAGGTCAAGAACAAGACCGAGTTCGGTCTGTTCATCGGGCTCGATGGCGACATCGACGGCATGGTTCACCTGTCGGATCTCGACTGGAACCGTCCCGGCGAGGAAGTCATCACCGAGTTCAACAAGGGCGACATGGTTCGCGCCGTGGTGCTCGACGTCGACGTGGAGAAGGAGCGGATCTCGCTCGGCATCAAGCAGCTCCAGGGCGACCCGTTCACCGAGGCCGGCGACGTCCGCAAGGGCGCCATCGTGACCTGCGAGATCACGCAGGTTCAGGATGCCGGTCTGGACGTGAAGATCGTCGACACCGACCTGACCGCCTTCATCCGTCGTTCCGATCTGGCCCGCGACCGCTCCGAGCAGCGGCCCGAGCGGTTCTCGGTCGGCGACAAGGTCGACGCGCGCATCACCCAGTTCGACAAGAAGGCCCGCAAGGTCGCCGTGTCGATCAAGGCGCTCGAGATCGCCGAAGAGAAGGAAGCCGTCGCACAGTACGGCTCGACCGACTCCGGCGCGTCCCTCGGCGACATCCTGGGCGCGGCGCTCAAGGCCCGCGAAGGCGACGAGGAGTAGGATCGGGTCCGGGGAGCGGCGGCCTTCGCCTCTCCCACCCGGTTGCCTTCTCACGAAGACGACATGCAGAAGGGCGGCCCTCGGGCCGCCCTTCTTGCGTCTGGGCGTTTCGTCGTCGCGCCGCAACACGGAAATGGCCATAACCAAGGGACTTGAGCTTCGGCCCGTTTCCCCGACAACTGGACATCCGGCCCGGCCTCATCCGTCTTGGGAGAGATCGACGGGTCGCGCGAACCGCCACGTCACTCGGGCGTTACCCATCGACAGCGCGCCGCCGGCTGCCTTTCAGGCCAGCCAGAGCGTCCAGCAACGGAGAGACACAATGGTCGAACTGTCAGTCCAACCGCTTCTCGCCCTCATCATCGGCATTCTGATCCTGGTGGTCCCGCGGGTGCTGAACTACGCCGTTGCCGCCTACCTGATCATCATCGGCATTCTCGGCCTGTTCCCGAACCTCATTCACTGATCGGACACGCGGCCAGCCAGCCGGTTGCGCCGTCGATCCCATGTAGAACGGCGGCCTGGCGGCATTGCGCAGTCCTCGGAGCGCGGAATGCCGCCACCGCGTACGATCGGAATTGGTCGCCCGGGCGGGGATCTGATTGTTCTGTCTGAAATCCGGCCGCGACCGCGAACGACGGGCCGTCGTTGACCTCAGCCGGTGAACGCCGCCCGGTCGGGATGGTCGCGCAACAGCGCCGCGCGCAGCTTCTCCAGCGCGCGGCTTTCGATCTGCCGGACCCGTTCCTTGGAAATACCGAGCTTCGAGCCGAGCGCCTCCAGGGTGACGCCCTCGTCGGTCAGACGACGTTCGCGCACGATGCGCAGTTCCCGCTCGTTGAGCTCGCCCAGCGCCCGGCGCAGCCAGCGCGAGCGGCGTTCGGTATCGATCACCTCCCCCACCGTCTCGTCCTGCAGCGGCTGGTCGCAGACCAGGAAATCCTGACGGTTGGAGCCGGCGTCCTCGCTCTCCACGACCGGCGCGTTCAGCGATGTATCGGGGGCCGAGAGCCGCGCGTTCATCAGCTCGACGTCGGCGCGCGACACGCCGATCGCCGTGGCGATCTCCGTCACCACGCTCTGGGATGTGACCGAGCTGCCGTCCCGCGACAGCTTCGCGCGCAGGCGCCGGAGATTGAAGAACAGCGCCTTCTGGGTCGACGAGGTGCCGCCGCGAACGATCGACCAGTTGCGGAGGATGTAGTCCTGGATCGACGCACGGATCCACCAGGTGGCGTAGGTGGAGAAGCGGACGTTGCGGTCCGGCTCGAAGCGCGCGGCGGCCTCCAGCAGCCCCACGTGGCCTTCCTGGATGAGATCGTTCATCGGCAGGCCGAAGTGGCGGAACTTGGAGGCCATGGCGATGACCAGACGCATGTGTGCGGAGGCGAGGACGTCGAGGGCGTTCTTATCACCGGTCTCGCGCCATTGGCGGGCGAGCTCAAGTTCCTGCTCGCGTTCGAGATACGGCGCGTTCATCGCGGCCCGAACGAATTGGCGTCGAGAAATGCTGGTCCCGGCCATGGCGTCCTCGCACAGTGATGCGTACCCCCGGGATACGATGAGGCAGGACGGCCGGATCACGCGAGCCGTATCGTGCGCCCGCACACAATCGTGAACGGCCGTTATCATGCGAAAACGGGCGCCGATGGGCGCCCGTCTCGAAGCTGGTCAGTGAAAGATCGGTCGAAGCCGAAGGGCCGTCAGGCCGCCTCTTCCTGCTCGGTCGCGGCTTCGTCGCCGGTCTCGGCATCGCTCTCGGAGTCGGCTTCGGCTTCCGCCTCGCCCTCGGCCGTCTTCGGGCCGCGTCGGGGGGCCTTGGCGAGCTGGGACTCGATGAGCTTCACGGCCTCGGTCTCGGAGACCTTGTTCACGGCCGCGATCTCGCGGGCCATGCGGTCGAGCGCCGCCTCGAACAGCTGGCGTTCGGAGTAGGACTGCTCGGGCTGGGTGTCGGCCCGGAACAGGTCGCGCACGACCTCGGCGATGGAGAGCAGATCGCCGGAGTTGATCTTCGCCTCGTACTCCTGGGCGCGGCGGCTCCACATGGTGCGCTTGACGCGCGCCCGGCCCGTGACGACGTCGAGCGCCTTCTTCACGGTGACGGGTTCGGCAAGCTTGCGCAGGCCGGCGCTCTTCGCCTTGGCGACGGGAACGCGCAGCGTCATCTTGTCTTTTTCGAAGTTGACGACGATCAGCTCGAGCTTGTGGCCGGCGACCTCCTGCTCCTCGATCGCCTCGATCTGACCCACGCCGTGGGCCGGATAGACGATGTAATCCTGGGGCTTGAAGATCGAGCGCTGAACGGGTTTCTTTGCCGTGGTGGCCATACGAGTGTGCACTCCTGCGCCTACTTACGTTTTGTCGGACCCGACCTTTGACATTCCGGTCGAATCGTCTATTGAGCGCCAATGGCGGCGCCTGGATGCGTCGATCGTCGGACCGCTTGCGGCGTGTCCAGAAGGCTGGACTCGCGCTCGAAAGCGAATTGCCATCCACGAATTCGAGGCGAGGCGACCGGTGGGCGTCTAGGCCGGCCGGTGCGCTTCAGGCGATGCTGGGATGACGACGGCAGATGATGCCTCGGTCCGAACGATCAATCGAATTACCGAATATATCACTTTTTTTGTAAAAATCAAAGGCTTGCCGCAGAGCAATAGCGGTTTGGCGCGCGCCTGGGCCCGCCGATCGTGCGGCATTTGGCCACGTCTGCGTGCAAAGAGCCCTCATCCCACACGTGAATCCGGGCCGGAATAACGACCGCCGCCGCCGGAGGAGGGTCGCTGCAGCGGCCGGGTGTCGGCTCCGGATCGGGAAGACGCCCGCTCGCGCCGTCCGCCGGCTCAGGCGCGGCGTGGGGCGCTCAGTCGCCCTCGCCCGGCTCTTCGGAGAAGTAGGTCTCGAACTTGTTCGGGACGGTGTCGAACTCCGCCGCTTCCGGCAGCGGGTCCTTCTTGGCGGTAAGGTTCGGCCACTTCGACGCGTACTCGGTGTTGACCTCGAGCCACTTTTCCAGTCCCGGCTCGGTATCCGGCTTGATCGCGTCGATCGGGCACTCAGGCTCGCAGACCCCGCAGTCGATGCACTCGTCCGGATGGATGACGAGCATGTTCTCGCCCTCGTAGAAGCAATCCACGGGGCAGACCTCGACGCAATCGGTGTACTTGCACTTGATGCACGCCTCGGTGACGACGTACGTCATCTCAATCCTCCAATGGGGGCGCGCCCGGGAGGTTCGTTCCCCGCCGCGCCGAATTCAACACCGGCTTAACGCCAAGCGCCGCCCGTCTCAAGCAACGCCACACCAATAACCGCGCGCGAAGAGGCATGAAAATCCCGCGCCGCGCCGCGCGCATCACCCAGGGATGCGAGCCGGGGGCGTCGGGACCGGATCGTTTCTGCGGGCGGCGCCGGGATCAGAAGGTCGAGCCCTGCTCGCCGCTGCCGTCCGGTTCGGGCGACAGATCCTCGTAGAGGGTGCGGGCCACCGTGGCCGATCCGCGCCGCTCGGGCAGCGCCAGGATCTTGACGACGCGGACGCTGCCGCCGCGCGCCGACAGCGTGAGGACGTCGCCGACCGTCACGCGACGGCCCGGCGCCTTCACCTTGTCCCGGTTCACCCGCACCCGACCGGCCTCGATCAGGGCCTGGGCAAACGGCCGGTTCGGCGCGAAGCGGGCACGCCAGATCCACAGATCGAGTCGCAGCCGGTCGGCTGCCGCAGGCCCCTCACTTGGGGTCACCAGATCCTCTCTCGAGGTTGCGCTTCAGTTCGGCCAGCTTCGCAAACGGAGAATCGGGATCGATCGGCCGCTCCTTGGGTGCCGGACGCTGCGGCCGCTGGTCGGGGCGCGGCGCGCCCCCCTTGCCATGCCGCGGGGCGGCGCCGCCACCGCCACCACCGGGCCTGCCGGTGCCGCCGAGCTGTCCGGCGCGTCCCTGTTGAGGCTTGCGATCGCCGCGTCGGCCGCCACGGCCGCGCTCGGGGCGCTCACCGTCCTTCTGGCCGCGCTCGCCCTGTCCCTGGTCGCCCCGCCGGTCGGGGCGGCGGTCGTTGCCGTGCCGCCGCCGGCCCGGACGCCAGACATCGATCATCTCCGGCTCCGCCGGCGCCGCATCGGCCGCAGGCGCCGTCTCCGGCGCATCAGCGGCAGGTGCCGCATCCGTCGTCCCCTCGGCCGCGGCCACATCGGCCGTCGGCGCGACAGCCGGTGCCGGTTCGGGAGCCTCGGCTTCCGTCTCCGACAAGGCCGGAACCTCGGGCGCGGCCTCGGCCTGCGTGCCGGTGTCCGCCGTCGCCTCAGCCGGCTCCGTGGCCTCGCTTTCCGGGGCGCTCGCCTCCGCAACCGCCGGCTCCGGCGCAACGGAGGTCGCCTCGTCGCTCGCCGGGGCTTCGGCCTCGGTCTGCGACAGGCCCTCGGGCGCGGCATCGGAAGCCGGGGCCGCAGCCACCTCGCCCGTCGCATCGGCCGGCGCGAGTGCCACCGTTTCGGAGGCGGAATCGGCCGAGGCAGTGGGTGCCGGCACCACCGGCGCCGGACGGCGCTCGAGGCGGTAGCCAAGCGACTTGAGGATGGAGGCGAAGTCCTCGCCCGAACAGCCCAGCAGCGACGTCATCGACACGGTCACGGTGAAGCCGCCGCCTTCGCGGATCGCTCCCTCGGGCGGCGTCGCGTCCGGCGTGGACGGCTTCCACGCGATCAGCGGCCGGATCTGGTCGGCGAGCCGCTCCAGGATGTCGACGCGCACGGCGCGGTTGCCGCACACCCGGAAGCCCACGACGCCATAGAGCGCCTTCGGAACCTCGGGGTCGATGGGAATGGAGGTGCGGCCAGAGGACGACAGCTGCGGCAGCTCGGCCAGGCCGGCCACGTCGAGGCTGGCGTTCTTCAGCGCCCACAGCTCGGCAAGCAGTCGGCTGGGCGCCGGTTTCAGGAGCGCCGGAACGTAGATGTTGTAGGCGCCGAAACGGACGCCGTACTGGCGCATTCCGGCGCGGGCCTGCTGGTCGAGCCCCTTGACCTCGTCGGCGACCTGCTGCCGATCGAGAACCCCGAGTGCCTCGGCGATCTGGAAGGCGAGCCCGCGCGAGATGCCGTCGAGATCCTGCGCCGCGCGCAGCTCGAACAGCGGCTTCAGCAGCGTCTCGACCTGGGTCTTCAGCCACAGCTGCAGCCGCGCCTGCACCTTCTCCAGCGCCGGGCCGCTCAGCTGTTCGTCGGACAGCACGATCATTCCCGGCCGCAGCGTCTCCTCGCCGGGCACCAGCTTGGCAACCGCCTCGCCGTTCCAGCGGATCGCGCCGTCGGACGCCAGCACGAAGGCGGCGTCGGGCGCCTCGGCCAGCCGGTCGGCGCGCCGTTCGAACTCGCTCGCGAGCGCTTTCTGGGCAGCACCCCGCACCGCCTTCAGGTCCGGCGTCTCGGCAGTCGAGACCGGAATGAAGCGGAAGCCGTGAAGATTGCCGACATGATGGCCTTCCACCATCACGTCGCCCGAGGTCGTGATCTCGGAGTCCAGCATGTCGTTGTCTCTCAGCCGGCGCATCAGGACGCTCGTTCGACGGTCGACGAAGCGATGGGTCAGACGCTCGTGCAATGCGTCCGACAGTCTGTCCTCGATGGCGCGGGTGGTTTCTCTCCAATGGGCGGGATCGTCGAGCCAATCCGCCCGGTTGGCAACATAAGTCCATGTCCGGATGTGGGCGATGCGATTCGACAACGTATCGATATCGCCATCCGTTCGGTCGGCAAACGTCAGTTGCCCTGCGAACCAGTCATCCGGAATGCGCCCCTTCGTCGCCAGATGGCGATACACGTCGAGGACGAGTTCCGCATGGTTGGCCGGCGCGATCCGGCGATAGTCCGGAAGCTGGCACACGTCCCATAAACGCTCGACCGCCGCCGGTCCATGCGCCATCGCGCTGATTTCCGCGTCACGCGCGGCGAATTCAAGGCACGAGACGTCCTCGGCGGGCGGCGCCCGGGTCAGGCCTTCCTCGCGCGGCGTCACGTCGAGGGAGCGCCGGAGCGCGGCGATAGACGCGAAATCGAGGTCGGAGTTGCGCCACTGGAACACCCCGATCGGCGCGAAGGAGTGGGTTTCGAGCTGCTGCACGAGCTCGTCGTCGAACGGATCGACGCGGCCGGTCACGCCGAACGTGCCGTCGCGCATGTGCCGGCCGGCGCGTCCGGCGATCTGGCCCAGTTCCCCGGCGTTGAGGCGGCGGTACTGGTAGCCGTCGAACTTGCGGTCGGAGGCAAAGGCGACGTGGTCGACGTCGAGATTGAGGCCCATGCCGATGGCGTCGGTGGCGATCAGGAAGTCGACGTCGCCGGACTGGAACAGCTCGACCTGGGCATTGCGGGTTCGCGGGCTCAGCGCGCCCAGCACCACCGCCGCCCCGCCACGCTGGCGGCGGATCAGCTCGGCGATCTGATAGACCTCGTCGGCGGAAAACGCGACGACGGCGGACCGGGTGGGCAGTCGGGTGATCTTCTTGGAGCCGGCGTAGCTCAGCACCGACATCCGCGGCCGCGTGACCACGTTGACCCCGGGCAGCAGGCGCTCCAGCAGCGGCCGCGCCGTCGCAGCTCCCAGGAGCAGCGTCTCCGACTGGCCGCGCAGGCGCAGCAGCCGGTCGGTGAACACCCGGCCACGCTCCAGGTCGCTGGCCAGCTGCACCTCGTCGATCGCCACGAAATCGACGTCGGTGGTCTGCGGCATCGCCTCGACGGTGGAGACGTAGTAGCGCGGGTTCTGCGGGAGGATCTTTTCCTCGCCGGTGATCAGCGCCACCTGGTCCGCGCCGACCCGGGCCGAGACGCGGGCATAGACCTCGCGGGCCAAGAGCCGAAGCGGCAGGCCGATCAGCCCCGACTTGTGGCCGAGCATGCGCTCGATCGCCAGATGGGTCTTGCCGGTGTTGGTCGGGCCGAGCACCGCCGTGACCGTGCGCGCACGGACCTGGCGGGGAAGAGGCATGGGCGTCTGAAGTGTCATGAAGGGTAAGGGCTCGGCTGGCCGAAGGATGTCGGCGCTCTTCCCATCGAACGGCGTCGCACCACCGCTCGTTCCACGCGCCCTGTCAGGCACCGCGCATGGCGGCAAGGAAACACGCAGGCGTTTCGTGAACAGTTGCAGTTGATCCGGCGCATGTGGCCGGCTGCACTCGTCCCCTCTCCTAGCACATCGCGGCGCTCCGATGCCTGCACTTTTTGCCGGCACCCCGCGCAACCGGAACGAGTCTGGAACGAATCGAGCCCGAATCGGCGACTTTTTTCGATTCATGGTTCGTTCTTCGCAACCCCTTGTTCTGAATCGAAAAACGCCCACGAGATGTTGTTTCACGTGCCCGTTCCTGCACAGCCGGGGACAATCATTGCGAGTCGCGACGGCGGACTCCGATCGCCCATCGAGTCAAGCGGCCAAAAGCCGTAAATCGCGTCCGGAAGCAATTTTTGCCGGCTACCCCGCCCGAGGGCCGCCGGGCAGAACACAAGACGTACGAATCAGGATCGAATCGGCACGCGCCATCTATTCTTGCTTTGTTCTTGAAAATCGGGCGGATTCCGTAAGAAATACTATAATTTTATTGATGTGATTCAGTATTCGTTAAGGATGATTTCGAACTTTCCGCGCGTGTAGCACTGTGCGCTAGCGATCGGAAACCACGGAAATGTGGGCTCTGCCGGCACCGGAGCGACGGAGAGCGGGGGAGCGTTGGCCCGGTGGACCACGATGTCAGAGCGGAGTCCGTAATGAACGCATCCGGCCGCGGGGAGCGGCCGGATCGAGAGGCAAGGGCAGGAGATAAGGGGTCGGCGGTCCTAGCGGGAGGCGTCGGCGAGGCGCACGCCCTGCAGTTTCACGTCGGTCGCGCGGACCGAGAGCACGCCGCTCGGCGTTTCGATCTCCACGCGCACCGGCACCAGCATCTTGGAGCCGACGGCGATGAAGGCGGCCTCCAGCCCGCGGTTCTCGACCAGGTAGGTCACGCTGTCCGAGCCCGCCCGGTGACCCGAGATGGGCTTCCAGCGCGCCCCGCAGACGAATGCGGTCCCGTCGAAACTCGGCGTCTGCAGCCGCTCCGCGCCCTTCGCGGAG
The DNA here is from genome assembly GCF_053629675.1 of Amorphus suaedae. NCBI lineage: Bacteria > Pseudomonadati > Pseudomonadota > Alphaproteobacteria > Hyphomicrobiales > Amorphaceae > Amorphus > Amorphus suaedae. The sequence continues at coordinate 2,990,121 of NZ_JBRJIT010000001.1, forward strand.
AACTGCACGTTGTAGCGCGTCCAGCCATCGAACACCGGCACGACGCGGTCGCAGGCGGCGTCGGCGTCGAGGCCACCGTCGGAAATCGCGATCGGCATCATCGCCGCGCTGATGGGATCCAGCACGCCCTGCCGGTCCGCTGCCGTGACCGGGACCCGGTCCGGCGCCGGATCGAGCGGCGGTTCGGCATTCAGGCGCGCCACCGCGCCGTCCGCCATCTTCATGCGGACCTTGGTGGTCATGCCCGGATCGATGGAATTGAGCTTGTAGCGAACCGGCGAGAGGCCCGTGGCATCGAACCGCCCCTCCGCCTCGGCGTCGACCTTGGAGGCGGTCAGCAGCGTCGCGAATCCCGTCGGCTGCATGTTCGCCTGCGCCGAATAGGCGGTACCGTCGAGGACCAGCGACAGGCTGCCCTTGGCAATCGTCACGCCCTTGAAGCTGACATCGTAGCGCACGCCGGCGGTCGTGCGCTCGCCGGCATGGGCGGCCCCGCCCAGAATGCAGGCGGCGGCGACGAGCCCGAGACCCGTCAAACGGCCCGCGAACCCTCTCGACTGACGTGATTGCACCATGCTGTCCTCATTTCCGGCGGCGCCGCTGTGCCGTACGCCCGGTGACCAGGGCTCGCCCGTGGGGGCGATCGGGCTCACATTGATCCCGTCATGGTGACCACGGAGTTAACGGGAGGGGTCCGGAGCCCGCCGGGCGAGCCCGCGCGAACACGTAAAAGCGATTCCCTGTATGGATGCGCTTGACGTGGATCGGCGGCATTCCTATAGAAACACGCTCCCATCACCCTGTGAGACGATGTGAGGGCTGAGGTATTCTCGCCAGCCCGCCGAACAAGGATTTTCGCAATGGCCCGTCGCTGTGAACTAACCGGCAAGGCCGTGCTGACCGGTAATAACGTGAGCCACGCCAACAACAAGACGCGGCGCCGCTTCCTGCCCAACCTGTGCACGGTGACCCTGCTTTCCGAAACGCTCGAGCGCGGCATCCGCCTGCGCATCGCGGCGGCTTCGCTGCGCACCGTCGAGCATCGGGGCGGCCTCGACGCCTTCCTGATGAAGGCGAAGGACGAGGAGCTGTCCCCGCGCGCCCTGCTCGTGAAGCGCGAGATCGTCTCCAAGAAGGCCGAAGCGGCCGCGTAATTCGCGACCGTCACGTCCGCAGCGCCCGGCATTGCCGGGCGTTTTTGCGCCTGGATCACGCGAGATGGATCGGTTCTGAGCCCATGACCGCACGGCAGCCGTTCACCGCCCGCCAGATCGGCATCGCCATCATCGCGATGACGTCGGTGGTGCTCGCCTCCAATATCCTGGTGCAGCATCCGGTCCATGCCTGGCTCGGCTCGATCAATCTCGCCGACCTCCTGACCTGGGGCGCCTTCACCTACCCGCTGGCCTTCCTGGTGACCGACCTCACCAATCGCCGCTTCGGCCCCTCGGCCGCGCGCATGGTGGTCTATGCCGGCTTCCTGGTGGCCATCGCGCTGTCGGTCGTGCTGTCGACGCCGCGCATCGCCATCGCCTCCGGCACGGCGTTCCTGGTGGCGCAGCTCCTCGACGTCGCGATCTTTGACCGACTGCGCCGCGGCAGCTGGTGGCGCGCCCCGCTGGTCTCCTCGGTGATCGGCTCGCTCATCGACACCGCGCTGTTCTTCGGCATCGCCTTCGCCGCTGCCTTCGCGGTGATCGGTCCGAACGACCCGTTCGCCATCGAGGCGGCGCCGCTGCTCGGCGTCCTGCCGGTGGAGATCCCGCGCTGGATGTCGTGGGCGCTGGGCGACCTGTCGGTGAAGCTTGTCGTGGCGCTGGCGCTGCTGGCGCCCTACCGCCTGCTGATCGCCGCTATCGGGGTTGGCCCGGCGCGTCGGCTCGGGGCCTGACCGCCGGCACCGGCTGGTCCAGCCTGAACCTCAACAGCAGATTGCGCTGCAGGAACGACTTGTTGTCGTCCGAGATCAGCGTGACCAGCGGACGCCCATGGGCGTCCCGGCTCACCGCGAGCCCTTCCATGTTGTCGATCTCGTAGGCGAAATCCGCCTCCACCAGCACCGGCCCGTCCAGCGGCGCCCGCCCCGCGAACGCGTCGCGTCCGATGCGGCGGATACGCATGCCGATGTCGAAGCCGCCGTTGTAGCGCCGCTCAAGCAGCAGCAGGTCGCCGCCCGGCAGGAACGCCGCATCGGTCGGCCGGAAGTCGCCGTCCTTCACCAGCTTCATGCGCTGCGTGCCAGACGGCCCCACCAGCCACACCGGGAGGGCGCCAGCGCCCATCGCCACCGGACCGCTGGTGCAGCCCCGCTCGGCGAACATCACCAGCGTGCCCGCCACCGGGCTTGACGGCGGCGCCACTGCGATCGCCTCGATACCGCCGTTGCCGGGCACGCAGCCCGCCTCCTTCGGCAGCGCCCGCGGCTGCGGTGCGGCGACCGTCGGGTCGGGGCCGGGATAGAACAGCAGCTGCCGGTCCGTCTCCACCGACACCAGATATCCGTCGCCGTCGCGGGTGAGGGCCTCGGCGTCGCCCGCCGTCTTGCTGGCGACCGGCGCGCCGCCCACGCCGAGGCGCCGGTCGACGCGCGCCGCCGCCACGCCCCGCGGCGTGCCGTCCTCGGCCTGGTCGAGGCGCAGCGCGATCCAGTCGCCGTCGTCGGAGACGATCAGCAGGTCACGCCCGTCGTCGGAGGCGACAAGCCCCGACAGGCCGCCGAAGGCGCGGCTGCGCGAGGTCATGGTCAGGCCACCGAGAAAGGTCAGCGGGCCGAACCGGCGGATGGGATCGCGGACGTGGAACTGGCCGATCGGCGCGCCGTCGACGGTGATCGCCTCGGCGCTGGCGGGGGGCGCGACGGGAGCGAGCACCAGCAGTCCGGCCAGCACCGCCGCGGCGGCGCGCCCGGCGGCGGCTCTCACGCGGCGCGGCCCGTCCGGCCCCTGCGTCGGCCGCGCGGCGTCTCGTCCTCGTCTTCGAACAGACTGGCCAGCTGCTCGACCATCGCGCCGGCAAGTTCGTCGGCGTCGACGATGGTCACCGCGCGCCGATAGTAGCGCGTGACGTCGTGGCCGATGCCGATGGCGATCAGCTCCACCTGGGAGTTGGTCTCGATGTCCTCGATCACCGCGCGCAGGTGCTTTTCCAGGTAGTTGCCGCTGTTCACCGACAGGGTGGAATCGTCCACCGGCGCGCCGTCGGAAATCATCATCAGGATGCGCCGGGCTTCCGGGCGCGCCTTCAGCCGGCCATGCGCCCATTCCAGCGCCTCGCCGTCGATGTTCTCCTTCAGGAGCCCCTCGCGCATCATCAGGCCGAGATTGCGCCGGGAGCGACGCCACGGCGAATCGGCCGCCTTGTAGATGATGTGGCGCAGGTCGTTGAGGCGGCCGGGGTTGGCCGGCTTGCCGTTCTGCAGCCAGTTCTCGCGCGCCTGCCCGCCCTTCCACGCGCGGGTGGTGAAGCCGAGGATCTCGACCTTCACGCCGCAGCGCTCCAGCGTCCGCGCCAGGATGTCGGCGCAGGTGGCGGCGACCGTGATCGGCCGGCCGCGCATGGAGCCGGAGTTGTCGAGCAGCAGCGTCACCACAGTGTCGCGGAAATTGGCGTCGCGCTCGCGCTTGAAGGCCAGCGGCTGCATCGGGTCGGTGATGATGCGCGTGAGGCGGGCGGTGTCCAGCCAGCCTTCTTCCTGGTCGAACTCCCAGGCGCGGTTCTGCTGGGCCATCAGCCGGCGCTGCAGGCGGTTGGCAAGCCGCGCCACAACGCCCTGCAGGTGCGACAGCTGCTTGTCCAGGAAGCCGCGCAGCCGGTCCAGTTCGGCGGTGTCGCAGAGCTCCTCGGCCTTCACCATTTCGTCGAAGCGGGTGGAATAGACCTTGTAGTCGGTATCGGGACGGCGCTGGCCGGAGGGCGGCTCGGAGCGCGCGGCCTCGCCCGCCTCGCGCGGATCGGCGAGATCCTCCTCGCGATATTCCTCGCTGGTCGCCTCGGAGGTTTCCGATTCCGAGGCGTCCTCTTCCTCGCCGGAGCTCTCCGCCTCTTCCGGGGCGGCGGCGTCCTGCTGGTCCTCTTCGCCCTCGGCAGACGCCTGGTCCTCGGCGTTGGCGTCGGCGCTGTCGTCGCTCTCGGACTCCTGGTCGTCGCTCTCCTCGCGCTCGGAGGAATATTCCTCCGCCATGTCGAGGGCGGCCAGCACGTCGCGGATGGCGGTGCCGAAGGCGCGCTGATCCTCCATCGCGGTGCCGAGGTCGTCGAGGTCGCTGCCCGCGCGTTCCTCGATCCACGGCCGCCAAAGCTCGACGATCTTCTCCGCGCTCGCCGGCGGCTTCTCGCCGGTCAGACGCTCACGCACCATCAGCGACAGCGCATCGAGGATCGGCGCGTCGGCGCGGTCGGTGATGTCCTGGAAATTGCCGCGGTGGTAGCGGTCCTCGAGCATCGCCGCGATGTTGTGGGCGACGCCCTCCATCCGCCGCGACCCGATCGCCTCGCAGCGCGCCTGCTCGATCGCGTCGAACACGTCGCGCGCGTCGCGCCCGGCCGGAACCAGGTGGGTGTGCACCTTGGGATCGTGGCAGGCGAGCTTCAGCGCCATGGCGTCGCCGGCGCCGCGGGTCACCGCCGCGTCGGCCTCGGTCATCCGCCGGGCCGGCTCGGGCAGCCGCGCCTTGGTGCCGGTCAGCGCCGGGCGGTCGTTGGAGAAGGAGACCTCGAGCTCCGGCTCGCCAGACATCGCCCGCATGGTGGCCGACACCGCGCGCTTGAACGTCTCGTTGCGTCCCTGCGGGGCCGCCCCGTTCTTCTGCCAGTTGCTACCGTGCGCCATGACCGTTCGTCCCTCGCAAGCCCGGGCCGGATGTCCGGCCGCGGATCAGCTCATCACGACGTTGGCGGCGGAGGTGGTCAGCTCCTTGCCGAAACAGCGCTGGTAGAATTCCGAGACGATCGACTGCTCGGTCTCGTCGCACTTGTTCAGGAAGGTGAGCTGGAACGCGAAGCCCAGGTCGCCGAAGATCTCCGCGTTCTCCGCCCAGGTCAGCACCGTGCGCGGGCTCATGACCGTCGACAGGTCGCCGTTCATGAACGCGTTGCGGGTGAGATCGGCGAGGCGGACCATCTTGGAGACGATGTCGCGGCCCTCGTCGGAGCGGTAGTGCGGCGACTTCGCCAGGATGATGTCGACCTCGTTGTCGTGCGGCAGGTAGTTGAGCGCGACGACGATCGACCAGCGGTCCATCTGGCCCTGGTTGATCTGCTGGGTGCCGTGATAGAGGCCCGAGGTGTCGCCCAGGCCCACCGTGTTCGCCGTGGCGAACAGCCGGAACGCCGGATGCGGCCGGATCACCCGGTTCTGGTCGAGCAGCGTCAGCCGCCCCTGCACTTCCAGCACCCGCTGGATCACGAACATCACGTCCGGACGGCCGGCGTCATATTCGTCGAACACGAGTGCGGTATTGGTCTGCAGCGCCCACGGCAGGATGCCGTCGCGGAACTCGGTGATCTGCTGGCCGTCGCGGATGACGATCGCGTCCTTGCCGACGAGATCGATGCGCGAGATGTGGCTGTCGAGATTGACGCGCACGCAGGGCCAGTTGAGCCGCGCGGCGACCTGCTCGATGTGGGTCGACTTGCCGGTGCCGTGATAGCCGGTGACCATGACGCGCCGGTTGCGGGCGAAGCCGGCGAGGATCGCCAGCGTGGTCTGGCGGTCGAACAGATAGTCCGGGTCGAGGTCGGGCACGTGCTCGGTGGCCTCGGAATAGGCCGGCACTTCGAAATCGGCGTCGATCCCGAAGAGCTGCCGCACGGACACGTTCATGTCCGGCAGGCCCGGGGCTTCCATGGTCGCAGTCGTCATCGTTCCTCCATCGCGCACGCATATCGCGCGCCGAGGCCCCCGAACGCGGGTCGTCCGGGCCGGCAACTCGTCAACAGTATCCGGAGCGCCTTAGCACCGTATAGGCCTGGATGATACTTCTTAGCCGGTCTTCCGAGCCGCGGTCGCCATTGTTCGCGTCCGGATGATGGCGTTTCACGAGGTTCTTGTAGCGCGCCTTGATGTCCTCGCGCGAGGCGTTCTCCTCGAGACCCATCGTCTCGAGGGCACGACGTTCGGGGCCCAGCAGCGGCCGCCGCGGCGGATTGTCGCCCGGCGTCTCATGGCGGGTGCCGCCGAACATCCCAAACGGGTCCTCGTAGGCGGCATTCCAGGACGGCCGTGCCTGCGCGCCTGCGGTAGCGGCGCGCTTCAGCCGCTCGCCGCGGGAGTTCACCCCGACCACGCGGGTGGGCCGGTGGCCGACGATCGCGTCCTTCTGGAAGGCGGCGACCGCGTCGTCGCTCATCCCGTCGAAATAGTTGTAGCCCTTGTTGTAGGCGCGCACGTGGTCGAGGCAGAACAGCAGGTACTGGCCCTCGCGGCCGCGGCCCATCGGCGCCTTGTAGAGACCGGTGCTCTCGCAGCCCCCGAACGCGCAGGCGGGCGCGTCCGGCGCGGGAGCGCCAGCGCCGCTCTTGATGCGGATGCGGTCGAAGTGTTTCGAGTCGAATTTCATTGCCGGCATTATGGTGGGGCGGTCGGGACCGAACAAGCTCTTGACGGACGCCGAAAAACCGTTCGTGCCGATGGGTCCCCGGAGCGGGGCCGGACGCGGCGGGCAATCCGAACAGGGTTAGATGTTCCTTCCTGTCCCGATGTCCAGGGATTTTCGTCGGCAACCGGCCTGCCGGCTACCCATCGGCGCGCGAGTGTGCTCTTAGAGCACTGCATTTTCACATCGCATTCTTCGTCCCTGCACCTTGAGGAGGACCCATGGCCGACGCAGGTGGAATCAAGAAGGTCGTGCTCGCCTATTCCGGTGGTCTCGACACGTCGATCATCCTGAAGTGGCTGCAGACCGAACTCGGGGCGGAGGTCGTCACCTTTACCGCCGACCTCGGGCAGGGCGAGGAGCTGACCCCGGCCCGCGAGAAGGCCGAGCGGGCGGGCATCAAGGAAATCTACATCGAGGACGTGCGGGAGGAATTCTGCCGCGACTTCGTCTTCCCGATGTTCCGGGCGAACACCGTCTACGAAGGCACCTATCTGCTCGGCACTTCGATCGCCCGGCCGCTGATCTCCAAGCGCCTCGTCGAGATCGCCCGCGAGACCGGCGCCGATGCCATCGCCCACGGCGCGACCGGCAAGGGCAACGACCAGGTTCGCTTCGAGCTGTCCGCCTATGCCCTCAACCCGGACATCAAGGTGATCGCGCCCTGGCGCGACTGGGAGTTCAAGTCCCGCACCGACCTGCTCGAGTTCGCCGAGAAGAACCAGATCCTCGTCACCAAGGACAAGCGCGGCGAGGCGCCGTTCTCCGTCGACGCCAACCTTCTGCACTCCTCGTCCGAGGGCAAGGTTCTGGAAGACCCGAACGAGACGCCGCCGTCTTACGTCTATCAGCGCACGCTGAGCCCTGAGGAGGCGCCGGACTCCCCGACCGTCATCACCATTGGCTTCAAGAACGGCGATCCGGTCTCCATCGACGGCAAGACCATGAAGCCGCACGAGCTGCTGGCGGCGCTCAACGACCTCGGCCGCGACAACGGCATCGGCCGGCTCGATCTCGTCGAGAACCGCTTCGTCGGCATGAAGTCGCGCGGCGTCTACGAGACCCCGGGCGGCACCATCCTGCTGGTCGCGCACCGCGCCATCGAGTCGATCACCCTCGACCGCGGCGCGGCGCACCTGAAGGACGAGCTGATGCCGCGCTACGCGGAGCTCATCTACAACGGGTTCTGGTTCTCGCCGGAGCGGCTGATGCTGCAGGCGGCCATCGACAAGAGCCAGGAACACGTCGAGGGCACGGTCCGGCTGAAGCTCTACAAGGGCAATGTCATCGTCGAGGGCCGGGAATCGCCGAAGTCGCTCTATTCGGACGCCCTCGTTACTTTCGAGGACGACCACGGCGCCTACGACCAGAAGGACGCCGCCGGCTTCATCAAGCTGAACGCGCTCCGGCTCCGGACACTCGCCAAGCGCGACCAGAGCTGATCCGGCGCCCACCAGGACAGCCAGCCCGACGCGCTGGACCGACAGCAAAAGGCCGCCCCGAAAGGCGGCCTTTTTTCGTGACGTCGAGGGGCTAGCGGATCTGCTGGTTCAGGAATTCCAGCATCGCCTGCCAGGACTTCAGGTCCGCCCGCGCATCGTAGCGGGCACCTTCGCCCTTGGCGTCCCAGACCGTGAAGGCGTGTCGGGCGCCGGAATAGATCTGCATCTCGAAGTCGACCCCGCCGGCGTTCATCGCTTCGGCCAGCTCCGCCACCTGCGCCATCGGCGCCACCGGATCGTCCGAGCCGTGCAGCACCAGGACCGGCGCCTCCACGTCGGCGTAGGTCTGACCCTCGGGCGTGCCGAGGCCCCCGTGGAAGCTGATGAAGCCCTCCACGTCGGCGCCCGACCGGGCAAGTTCGAGCGCGGCCGCTCCGCCGAAGCAGTAGCCCATCACCACCACCTCGTCGTCATCGACGGCATCCTGCTCCTCCGCCGCCGCCAGGGCGGCGTTCAGCCGCGCCCGCAGCGCCTCGCGGTCCTTGTAGAGCTTGCCCGATTCCGCCTGCTTGGCCTCGGTGGTCGTCGGCCGCACGCCCTGGCCGTAGACGTCGACGGCGAAGGCCGCGAAGCCGAGCTGGGCGAGCATCTCGGCCCGGCGCATCTCGTAGTCCGTCAGGCCGTCCCAGTCGTGGATGATGACCACCAGCGGCAGGTCGCCCTTCACTCCGTCGTTGGTGGCGAAGTAGCCCTCGAACGTGGTTCCGTCGACGTCGTAGGTCACCGTCTTGGTGACGATGTCGGCCGAAGCCAGCCCCGTGGTTGCGAGGAATGCGACCGACGCGGCGAGAAGGGTGGAGTTTCGGATCATGCTGGCGCCTCCCGGGATTGCGGACCGTCCGGCGTTTCGCCGGGGTTCATCCGCAATCATAGGGCGCCAGGCCGCCTCGGCGACCGTCCGGCCGAACACAAGTCGGTCAGGACAGATGCGCGCCGTCGCCGGAACGGTCAGTCGGCGATGATCTTGACCAGCTGCCCGGGGGCCAGCGGTTCGCTCTCGGTGATGCCGTTGAGCACGCTGAACAGCGACGCACGCTCGCGCTGCGAGACGCCCTGCATCTGGCCCGCCAGGGTCTCCAGGCCGTCGGTCGGCTTGACCGTGACGACCCGGATGCGCAGCGGCTTCAGGTTCGCCCGCTCGGTCCGCGACAGCTGGGAGAAGCTCTTGAAGGTCTCCTCGAAGGAGCTGTCGAAGCGGCCGGACGGACGCGACGTGGCGAAGATGAACCGGTAGACCCGCCCGCCGGTCGACACGACGCCGACCCGGAACGACCAGCCCTCGGCGATGGCCGATGCGCTGGCGGCGCTCAGGCCGTTGATGGTCTCCTCGCGCACGCTCTCCTCGATCAGGCCCTTGACCCAGCCCGAGCGCAGATAGTCGGAGAGCGACATGCCCTCCGGCAGCGCCACGCCATCGAAGCGCAGCGCGGTGCGGTCGCCGTCGGTCGCCAGAACGGCCTCCGGCGTGTTCTTCAGCACGAAGCCGTCGGGCACCGTGAAGCCGATGCCGAGCCCGGCGTGCAGATACTGCTGGCCGCGCACGTAGCCCTCGCGCGGGTCGTCGCCGTAGAGCATGCCGTCGAGGCTCTTCAGGTAGGCCTCGCGCTCCTGCTGGCCGATGCCGGGCGCCCCGAACTGGCGGGCCGAGCGCTTGGCCATCTCGATGCGCGACGGCGTGGAGGGGTGCGACGACAGGAAGTCGAGGCCCTCGCGGCCGGACGAGGCGCTCTGCAGCGCGGCGTAGCGGCTCATGGATTCCAGGAAGCGGGACGCGGCGAACGGATCGAAGCCCGCCGCCGCCAGCGTCCGCACGCCCACCGTGTCGGCCTCCAGCTCCTGATCCTGGCTGAAGCGGGCGAGCGACAGCTGCGTCGTCTCGCGGGCCTGCTCGGCGGCCTGGGTGTTGCTCACCATGTTGGAGACCACCCGGTTGGCCACCGCGATGGCCTGCGCCCGGCGCTGGCGCGCCACGGCGTGCTGGGCGGTCACGTGAGCCATCTCGTGCGAGATCACGGCGGCGACCTCGGAGCGATCGTTGGCGAGCGCGAGCAGGCCACGGGTGATGTAGAGGTGCCCGGTGGGCAGCGCGAAGGCGTTGATCGCCGGCGAGTTCAGGATGGTGATCCGGTAGGAGCGGCTCGGATCGTCCGAGGCGGCCACCAGCCGGCCGACCACCCGCGCCACCGAGCGCTCGACGGTCGGATCGGAGTAGACCCCGCCATAGGCCTCGATCAGCCGTTCGTGCTCGCGCGTCTCGCTGGACGGCGCCGCCGGCGGTGCGCCGGCCATCGCCGCGGACACGGACGAACTGGACGTGATGATCGGCTCGCCGGTCGGCGTCAGCACGCACGCCGACAACCCGGCCGCCAGACACAGCGCCAGGGCCGCCCGTCCGACCGGACCAGCGCGTGCAATCACTCGTACAGCTGCCATCGCCATGGGCGTCAGTTGCGTCCGTCCAGGCGTTCGATCTGTGCGGGCGTCCGCACACGCATCAACACGCCGTTCCACTCTTCCAGGGTGCCCCTGACCCGTACACGATGCCCCTCCAGCGCACTCGGCTGGAGGTTGCCGTCCCCCCATGACGCGAGATCGCTTACGGGGATCATGACGGTGAAATCAAGGCCCCAGTCCGTTCCGAAGTTCAAATAGGTGTTCGACCGTGTCTTTCCCACCGACAGGACACGGCCCTCGACCAGACCGACCGCGCCGACGTCATCCGCCAGTCTAGGGTCGTCTGCTTGACGAATTCTCAACAGGCGCGACCAGATCCCCGCCGCGTGCGCCCGTGCCTCGGCCTCTCGGTCGAACAGGGGCGCCAGACAAGGGTCTTCCGAAAGTTGCGGCAACACGATGACATTGCCGCGGCCGACGAGCAGAAACTGCAGCCATTCGGCGCCTGTTTCCGAGAACACGTGGGCGACCGCGCGGCCGTAGCGATCGTCCGGACCGATGGCCGCGAGCGCCACGTCGCGCCCCACCCATCCGGCCAGCGATGCGGTCGCCGCCGGCTCCGCGCCACGCGGCACGTGGATGCCGGCCAGCCTCACCCGGCGACCGTCGGCGAGAAGAAGCGTCGCCGCATCCTCCACCGCCGCCACCGTCCCGGACGACGTCGCGGCGAGCGGGCAGTCCCGGCGGAGTTTTTCGGGCACTTTATCCGCTGCGCCGGCGGCGCCGGCGTCAAGCAGCCCGGCGCATGCGATCAGGACAACCGCGGCAAGCCGTGCCGGCCCCCGGCGGTATGAAACAGGGAGAAGAAATGTCGACGGCCCACCAGGGGCCTTAGTCCGGGCTCGCGTGCGAACCCGTGGGTCCGGCCCCGGCGGGGCGCGGACCAGGCCGGGATCAGCGCGTGGGAACCGGCTTGTCGCCACGGTAGTCGTAGAAGCCGCGACCGGCCTTGCGGCCCAGCCATCCGGCCTCGACATATTTCACCAGCAGCGGGCACGGCCGGTACTTGGAGTCCGCCAGCCCCTCGTAGAGCACCTGCATGATCGACAGGCAGGTGTCGAGGCCGATGAAGTCGGCGAGCTGCAGCGGCCCCATCGGGTGGTTGGCGCCGAGCTTCATGGAGGTGTCGATCGCCTCAACCGATCCCACGCCCTCGTAGAGCACGTAGATCGCCTCGTTGATCATCGGCAGCAGGATGCGGTTGACCATGAAGGCCGGGAAGTCCTCGGCCACCGCCGCGGTCTTGCCGATCTTGGCGACGAAGCGCCGGGCCTCGTCGAAGGTCTCGTCCTCGGTGGCGATGCCCCGCACGAGCTCGACGAGCTCCATCAGCGGCACCGGGTTCATGAAGTGGATGCCGATGAAGCGCTCCGGCCGGTCGGTGGTCGCCGCCAGCCGGGTGATCGAGATCGACGAGGTGTTGGTCGCCAGCATCGCGTCGGGCCGCAGCAGCGGGCAGACCTGGGCGAAGATCTTGCGCTTGACCTGCTCGTTCTCGGTGGCGGACTCGATGATCAGGTCGACGTCGCCCAGCGCGTCCAGGTGCTCGGCCGCGCCGATGCGGTCGATGGCCTGCTTGCGCTCGTCCTCGTCGATCCGGCCCGACGCCACCTGGCGCGCCATGTTGCCGGTGATCGACGCGAGGCCGGACTGGATCCGGTCCATGCTGACGTCGTTCAGGAGCACGTCGAAACCGCCGAGCGCACAGACATGCGCGATCCCGCTGCCCATCTGGCCTGCGCCGATCACACCAACTTTTCTAATCTCGACCATTGTGTCCTCGATCGGTGCCCGGGCCGTTTTCCCGTCCGAGGGCGCGACTTTGGGTCAATCCCCTCGCCCGCACAAGACGCTGTCGACGCCCCGGCATACTTTGCACGGCCGATGTGGCCGATGCGGCGCAGCTGCTATTTCTTGTCCAGTTCGGACGCCAGCTCCGGGAGCGCCTGGAACAGGTCGGCGACCAGCCCGTAGTCGGCGACCTGGAAGATCGGCGCGTCCTCGTCCTTGTTGATCGCCACGATCACGCGGGAGTCCTTCATGCCGGCGAGATGCTGGATCGCGCCGGAAATGCCGCAGGCGATGTAGAGGTCCGGCGCCACCACCTTGCCGGTCTGGCCGACCTGCAGGTCGTTCGGCGCGTAGCCGGCGTCCACCGCGGCGCGGCTGGCGCCGATGGCGGCACCGAGCTTCTCCGCCACCGGCGTAATGACTTCCTCGAACTTCTCCGCCGAGCCGAGCGCCCGGCCGCCGGAGATGATGATCTTCGCCGAGGTGAGTTCCGGACGGTCGGAATCCGACAGCCGCTCGCCGACGAAGGTCGACAGGCCCGGATCGGCCGGCACCGCGGCGTCCTCGACGGGCGCGGCCGAGCCGCCCTCGCCGGTCGCCTGGAACGACGCCGTGCGGATGGTCATCACCTTCTTCGGATCCGACGAGGTCACCGTCTGGATGGCGTTGCCGGCATAGATCGGCCGCTTGAAGGTGTCCGGCCCCTCGACCGCCATCACCTCGGAGATCTGCATCACGTCGAGGAGGGCGGCCACCCGCGGCATCACGTTCTTGCCCGAGGTCGTGGCCGGCGCGGCGAGCGCGTCGTAGCCGTCGGCGAGCGACACAATCAGCGCGGCGAGCGGCTCGGCCAGCGGGGCGGCGAAGCCGTCCGCCTCGGCCACCAGAACCTTCGCGACGCCGTCGAGCTTCGCGGCCTGGTCGGCCACCGCGCGGCAGTCCTTGCCGGCCACCAGCACGTGCACGTCGCCGCCGAGCGCCGCGACCGCGGTGAGTGCCTTGGCCGTCTGATCGCTCAGTTCGGCGTTGTCATGGGCAGCAACCAGAAGCGTCGTCATGGTCTTGATCTTCTCTTCTTGCATCGCCCGGCCTTGTGCGCCGGCGCTGTCGTCCCTGAACCGTGCAGAGAAAGGGGCCTAGATGACGCCCGCCTCGTTGCGCAGCTTCGACACCAGCTCGGCCACGTCCGCCACCATGACGCCGGCCTTGCGCGTCGCCGGCTCCTCGGTCTTCACGATCGTCAGGCGCGGCGCCGGGTCGACGCCGTAGTCCTCGACCGTCTTCTCGTCGATCGGCTTCTTCTTCGCCTTCATGATGTTGGGCAGCGAGGCATAGCGCGGCTCGTTGAGGCGCAGGTCGGTGGTCACGATGGCCGGCATCGTCACCTTCACCGTCTGCAGGCCGCCGTCCACCTCGCGGGTGACCTCGGCGCTGTCGCCGGAGATCTCGATCTTCGAGGCGAAGGTCGCCTGCGACCAGCCGAGCAGCGCCGACAGCATCTGGCCGGTCTGGTTGGCGTCGTCGTCGATGGCCTGCTTGCCGAGGATGACCAGGCCCGGCGCTTCCGCCTCGACCACGCCCTTGAGGATCTTCGCCACCGCCAGCGGCTCCAGCGCCGTGTCGGTCTTCACCAGGATGCCGCGGTCGGCGCCCATGGCGAGGCCGGTGCGCAGCGTCTCCTGGGCCTGCTGGGGGCCTATCGACACCACGACGATCTCGGTCGCGGTGCCGGCTTCCTTCATCCGGATCGCCTCTTCGACGGCGATCTCGTCGAACGGGTTCATCGACATCTTGACGTTCGCGAGGTCGACGCCGGATCCGTCCGGCTTGACGCGAACCTTCACGTTGTAGTCGACGACCCGCTTTACCGGCACCAGAACCTTCATCGAAACACTCCCGTATTCTTCCGGCGCCGCCACGGCGGTGCACCGCACCAGATCATCGGCTGGAACAGGATGAGGAATCGTGGGCCCGATTTTTCCGCCCGCATCCTGCTCCGGCTATTTGTATCGTTCAGGATGAGGGCAGGTGGTCTGGACCTGACATCATCGTGATCTAAAGCGACGTCCGGCCTCGAAAAACGGCCGCGCTGCCGGAAAGAGCGCGGACCGTACTTGTGGCCGAAAAGGGTGTCAACGCACCTGCCGCACTGCACGCGCCGCCAGATGGCCGGGCGCCCGCCCCGGCTCCTCCCGTTTGACCCGGATCGGCCAGATCCGGACGCGGGGAGCGCCGGCTCCGCGTCTCAGCGCGTCGCCCCCGGCACCCAGAGAACGTCGCCTTCACCGTTCGCGTTGGCCGCCCGGCTGGCCACGAAGAAGTAGTCGGACAGCCGGTTGATGTAGCGGATCGCCGCGCCGCCGACCGGCTCGCGGGCCGCGAGTTCGGTGGCCAGGCGCTCGGCGCGCCGCGACACCGTGCGGCAGTGATGCAGGTGGGCGGCAAGCGGAGTCCCGCCCGGCAGAACGAATGAGCGCAGCGGCGCGAGGTCGGCGTTCAGCGCGTCGATGTCGGCCTCCAGGCGCTCCACCTGGCTGTCGACGATCCTCAGCGCCTTGTCCTCGTAGGGGCCGCCCGGCGGGGTCGCCAGGTCGGCGCCGAGGTCGAACAGCTCGTTCTGGATGCGGGCAAGCGTCGCGTCGATGGTCGGCGCATCGGCGGCGTGAAGGCGCGCCAGCCCGACCGCGGCGTTGGTCTCGTCAACCGTGCCGTAGGCCGCGATGCGCAGGTCGCCCTTGGGGCGGCGCTCGCCGGTCGACAGGGCGGTGGTGCCGTCGTCGCCGGTGCGGGTGTAGATCTTGTTGAGGACGACCACGTCGGTGTCTCCCGATAGCGTGTCAGCCGCGCGCGAAATAGAGCGTGGCCATGATGATGATGATCGCCAGGAACTGCAGGCCGACGCGCCACCGCATCAGCCGCTGGGATCGGCTCGGATTGCCGCCACGGATCATGTTCACGAAGCCGAGGACCAGGACGATCGCCACCGCGCCGACGGCGATGGGAACGAGATTATAGAGAATGACTTCCATTCGGTCGGACCTTTCGCATGGCCGGAAAGGCCTGCGCTGACGATACGCTGGAGCATCCCGGCCGGATCGGCCCGATCTGAAGCCGAGGAAAGCGTCCAACGGATGGAATGAGGCGCCGCTTCCGGTCGGTCAAGTGACCCTGACTGGTCGGAATGGGCTCCGGGATGGTCGTTCAGATGGCTTCGCCGCGCAGCAGGCGGGGTTCGTTGGGATCGAAGCCGGCGGCCTGGCGCATGAACGCCCGCTTCACGCCGGGCAGCCGGTCGACGAGGCCCAGCCCCACCGTCCGCGCCAGGCGCACCGGGGCCAGGTCGTTGGAGAACAGGCGGTTCAGAAGGTCGGTGGTCGCCGCCATCTCCAGCGTGTCGAAGCGCCGCCAGCGCTCGTAGCGCTCCAGCACGTCGACGGCGCCGATGTCGAGGCCGATGCGCCGGGCATCGACCAGCACCTCGGCCAGCGCCGCCGCATCGCGCAGGCCCATGTTGAGGCCCTGTCCGGCGATCGGATGGATGGCATGGGCGGCATCGCCGGCCAGCGCGAAGCGCGGCGCGATGAACGAGCGCGCGATCTGCACCGACAGCGGGTAGGCCGACCGCGATCCGTCGAGGTGCACGTCGCCCAGCTCCGGCCCGAACCGGCGGGCCAGTTCGATCTCGAACGAGAAGTCGTCGAGGCCGACCAGACGCTCCGCCTCCACGGTCCGTTCGGTCCACACGATCGACGAGCGGTTGCCCCGCAGCGGCAGGATCGCGAACGGACCTGCGGGCAGGAAATGCTCCACCGCGCGTCCCTCGTGCGGCATCTCGTGCCGCACGGTGGTGACGATGCCGCTCTGGCCGTAGGTCTCGCCGATGGTGCCGATGCCGGCGAGCCCGCGCAGGCGCGAGCGAACGCCATCGGAGGCGATCAACAGCGCGGCGCGCAGGTGGCGGCCGGAGCCCAGTCGGACATCGACCCCGCCATCGTCGGCGTCGAAGATGCGCACGGTGTCGGTGATCTCTCGGATTCCCGCCGAAAGCGCCGCCCTGGCGATCGCCGGAAACAGCGTGTCGTTGGGGATCATGTGGGCGTAGGGCTCGCCCGGCTCCACGTCGCCGGTAAAGCTCAGGAACACAGGACGCACGGCATCGCGCAGCCGGCTGTCGGTGATCACCATCTCGGTGATCGGTTCGGCCTCGCCTGCCACGTCGGGCCACACCCCCAGCCGCACCAACATCCGGCGCGCCGCCGCGGCGATGGCCGAGGCGCGGTCGTCGCCCTTCACCGAGGAAACGGGGCGCGGATCGATCACCGCGACGGTCAGGTGCGGATCCGCCTTCTTGAGCGCGAGCGCCAGCGTCAGGCCCACGGACCCCGCTCCCGCGATCGCGACGTCGATGACCTGCTCGGAATCCGGGCTCATGGAATCGGTCTCACATGCTCGTATCATGGCGCGCAAAGCGCCGCGTTCGGCGACCTCTGGGGCCGGCCGCGGCCAACTTGACAGCCGAACGTGCTCAGGGGCAAGTGCGCGCATCCTGCCTGCGGCGATCGGGCCGCCCTGCCGAAGGACTTCCGATGAGCACGGCCGTTGCGGACCTCCTCGACATTCTGGACCTCGAGCCGCTGGAACTCGACCTGTTTCGCGGCCGCAGCCCGCAGGTCGGCTGGCAGCGCGTGTTCGGCGGACAGGTGATCGGCCAGTCGCTGGTGGCCGCGACCCGAACGGTGGACGGCCGGCCGGTGCACTCGCTGCACGGCTACTTCATGCGGCCCGGCGACCCCAGCGTGCCGATCATCTACCAGGTCGACCGCATCCGCGACGGGCGGAGCTTCACCACCCGCCGCGTGGTGGCGATCCAGCACGGCAAGGCGATCTTCTCCATGTCCGCCTCGTTCCAGATCGAGGAGGAGGGGCCGGAGCACCAGATCGACCTGCCCGAGGGCATTCCCATGCCCGAGGACCTGCCCAGCGAGCAGGAGTTCAAGCAGGGCGTCATCGAACAGGCACCGGACAACGTCCGCCGCTACTGGGAGCGCGCGCGGCCGATCGAGCTGCGCCCGGTCGATCTGCGTCATTATGTGAGCAAGGAGAAGCTGGCGCCGACGCAGTACGTGTGGGTGCGCGCCACCGGGCCGTTGCCCGAGGAGCCGGCGATCCACAAGTGCGTGCTCGCCTACGCCTCCGACATGACGCTGCTCGACACCGCGCTGTTTCCCCACGGCACCTCGGTGTTCGACAAGACGCTGCAGATCGCCAGCCTCGACCACGCGATGTGGTTCCATCGGCCATTCCGCGCCGACGACTGGCTGCTCTATGCCCAGGACAGCCCCACCACAACCGGAGCGCGCGGCTTCACCCGGGGGCTCGTCTACGACCGGACTGGCGTTCTTGTCGCCTCGGTTGCCCAGGAAGGGCTCATTCGCCCACGTCGGGACCACGATGGCGCCGGCACGGTGGTCGTAATGCCTGCTTTTTAGGCAACACGCCGCTTTCACGCGCATTTTCCGGGTCTTCTCAGAAAAATCGACGGCCAATTCGCGTCATTTGCGGGCGCGGAGCCCGTTTGGCACGGCACTTGATTCTATCGGTACGTGTCGCTCCCCACCGCCCGACGGCGGGTGTGTCGGCTTGGCAGCGCTGGTTGGCGCGACCGCATTCGCCGCCTTGGTCTGAAAAAAGGGAAACGGGAACAACGCATGAAAATCGTGATGGCCATTATCAAGCCGTTCAAGCTCGACGAGGTGCGCGACGCCCTCACGGGGATCGGCATCCAGGGACTGACCGTCACCGAGGTCAAAGGCTACGGCCGCCAGAAGGGCCACACCGAGATCTACCGGGGGACGGAATA
Source organism: Amorphus suaedae (assembly GCF_053629675.1). Lineage (NCBI taxonomy): Bacteria > Pseudomonadati > Pseudomonadota > Alphaproteobacteria > Hyphomicrobiales > Amorphaceae > Amorphus > Amorphus suaedae. Next base: position 3,008,321 of record NZ_JBRJIT010000001.1, read on the forward strand.
CGCCGTGAGCTTCCTGCCGAAGCTCAAGATCGAGGTTGCGGTCGCGGCCGAGTCCGTCGATCGCGTCGTCGAGGCGATCGCCGCTGCCGCCAAGACGGGGCAGATCGGAGACGGAAAAATCTTCACCTACTCCATCGACCAGGTGGTGCGCATCCGTACCGGCGAAACCGACACGGAAGCGCTGTGATGGGCTACGCCGAAGATTCGAACAGGGGTCTGACAAAGAGAATGCCGATGAAAAAGCTCTCAACCCTCCTTACCGGGATCTCCGTCGTAGGTGCGGGCATGCTGCTCGCCTCTCACGGAGCCTTCGCCCAGGAAGCCACTCCTGAGGCGGCAGAAGCTGCGGCGGCGCCTGGCGTGCCGTTCATCTTCAACACGCTGCTCTTCCTGGTCACCGGCTTCCTGGTCATGTTCATGGCCGCCGGTTTCGCCATGCTCGAGGCCGGCCTCGTCCGGACCAAGAACGTGTCGATGCAGTGCCTGAAGAACGTCGCCATCTACGCGACCGCCGGCATCATGTTCTGGCTGATCGGCTACAACGTCATGTACACCGGCGTGGACGGTGGCTACTTCGGCAGCTTCACCTGGACGGTCATTCCCGATCCGTCCGCCGACACCGGCGACTACGCCGCCGCGTCGGACTGGTTCTTCCAGATGGTGTTCTGCGCCACCACCGCCTCGATCGTGTCCGGCACCGTTGCCGAACGCACGAAGCTGTGGCCGTTCATGATCTTCGTCGTGTTCCTGACCGGCGTGTTCTACCCGATCACCGGTTCGTGGCAGTGGGGCGGCGGCTGGCTGTCCGAGATGGGCTTCTCGGACTTCGCCGGTTCGACCCTGGTGCACTCGGTCGGTGGCTGGGCCGCCCTCGCCGGCGCGCTCGTGATCGGTCCGCGTCTCGGCAAGTTCGGCTCGAACGGCGTCGTGCACGTCTTCCCGGGCTCGTCGATCCCGCTCGCCACGCTGGGCATGTTCATCCTCTGGCTCGGCTGGTTCGGCTTCAACGGCGGTTCGCAGCTTGCGCTGGGTACGGCTGAAGACGCCTCCGCGGTCGCCCGGATCTTCGTGAACACCAACACGGCGGCCGCTGCCGGCGTGATCGTGGTCATGATCCTGACCCAGATCTTCTACCGGAAGGTCGACGTCACCATGGCGCTCAACGGTGCCCTGGCCGGTCTCGTCTCGATCACCGCCGAACCGCTCGCTCCGTCGCTCCTGATGGCTGCGATCATCGGCGGCATCGGTGGCGCCATCGTCGTGCTGGTCGTGCCGCTGCTCGACAAGATCCGGATCGACGACGTGGTCGGTGCCATCCCGGTCCATCTGGTCTGCGGCATCTGGGGCACGCTCGCCGTGCCGCTGACCAACACGGACGCGAGCTTCGGAACGCAGATCATCGGCATCGTCGCGATCGGCGCCTTCACCTTCATCGTCAGCCTCGTTCTCTGGCTGATCCTGAAGGCGGTGATGGGTGTTCGTCCGACCGCCGAGGAAGAAGCGCTCGGTCTGGACGCGGTCGAAGTCGGCGTCGAGGCCTATCCGGAGTTCGGCGCTGGCAGCCAGCGCATGTAGACTTCCACTTCCTCCCAACGCGATCGCTCGAGGTCGTGACTGGCCCGGGGGCTTCTCGCTCCCGGGCTTTTTTATGTCGGCCTTCCGGTTCGCCGTCGCCGCCGAACCCGGCCGCGGAGGCAGCGGAGCTCCGCCCCGCACGCAGCGATTCAGGACGCCGCGCGCGTCTGCGCGCGCGCGGCCGGATGCGCGATTAAGCCTGCGCGAATCTGCGCTTTTTTGCGCGTTTCTGCGCGCGGCGCGCAGGCCGTGGGCTGGCCGCGGCTTTGCAGATGCCGTCGCGGATCAGGGGGTGCCGTAGCCGCCGCCGGTGGGGGTCGTGACGATCACCGCCTCGCCCGGATGGATGACCGTCTGATCGGTGCCGCCGAGGGTCTCCACGGTGCCGTCGGCCCGCCGCACTTCGGTTTGGCCGAGCGCCCCCGGCTCGCCGCCGTCCAGCCCGTGCGGCCGCACCTTGCGATGCGACGCCAGGATGGCGCACTCCATCTCCTCCAGGAACCGCAGCGTCCGCTGGGTGCCGCAACCGGAGGACCACTTGCCGCGCCCGCCGGAGCCCTCGCGGATGTGGAAGTCCTCCAGGAGCACCGGGAAGCGGAACTCCAGCACCTCCGGATCGGTCAGCCGCGAGTTGGTCATGTGGACGTGCACGCCGTCGGTGCCGTTGAAGCCGGGACCGGCCGGCGAGCCGGAGCAGATGGTCTCGTAGTACTGGTGGCGGTCGTTGCCGAAGGTGAGGTTGTTCATCGTCCCCTGGGAGGCGGCCATCGCCCCCAGCGCCCCGAACAGGCAGTTGGTCACCTGCTGGCTGGTCTCGACGTTGCCGGCCACCACCGCCGCCGGATAGCGCGGCGACAGCATGGTGCCGTCGGGGATGACGATGTTGATGGGCCGCAGGCAGCCGGCGTTCATCGGGATGTCGCCGTCCACCATCACCCGGAAGCAGTAGAGGACGGCGGCGCGCGTCACCGGCTCCGGGGCGTTGAAGTTGGTGGGCTGCTGCGCCGAGGTGCCGGTGAAATCGACGGTCGCCTCGCGCTTCTCCCGGTCGACGGTGATGGCGACCTTGATCGTCGCGCCCTGGTCGGTGGCAACCTCGAAGCTGGAGTCGCGGAGCGCGTCGATGACCTGCCGCACGCTTTCCGCGGCGTTGTCCTGGACGTGGCCCATGTAGGCCTCGACCACGTCGAGCCCGAACTGGGCGACCATCTTGCGCAGCTCCTGGACGCCGCGCTCGTTGGCGGCGATCTGCGCCTTCAGGTCGGCGACGTTCTGGGCCGGGTTGCGGCAGGGGAACGGATGGTCGGTGAGAAGCGCCATCGCCTCCGCCTCGCGGAAGCGGCCCTCGGAGACCAGCTTGAAGTTGTCGATGAGGACGCCTTCCTCGTCGACGGTGGTCGCCCGCGGCGTCATCGAGCCGGGCGCCGAGCCGCCGACGTCGGCGTGGTGGCCGCGGCTGGCCACGTAGAACAGGATCTTCTCGCCCGCGTCGTCGAAGACCGGCGTCACCACGGTGATGTCGGGCAGGTGGGTGCCGCCGTTGTAGGGGGCGTTGAGGGCGTACACGTCGCCCGGCCGCATCGTGCCGGCGTTCTGGGCGACGATGCTCTCCACCGACCGGTCCATCGAGCCCAGGTGCACCGGCATGTGGGGCGCGTTGGCGACCAGCGCGGTGTTCTGGTCGAACACCGCGCAGGAGAAGTCGAGCCGCTCCTTGATGTTCACCGACGAGGCGGTGTTCTGCAGCGTCACGCCCATCTGCTCGGCGATCGCCATGAACAGGTTGTTGAACACCTCCAGCATGACCGGATCGGCATCGGTGCCGACGGCCGAGCGGGACGGCAGCGCCACCACGCGCTTCAGCACGACGTGGTTCTTGGCGGTGATCTCGGCGGCCCAGCCGGGCTCGATGACGATGGTCTGGTGATCCTCCACCAGCAGCGCGGGGCCGGCGATGCGGCCGCCCGGACCCGTCGACGCTCGGTGGTGGACACCCGCCTCTCGCCAGTCGCCGCCGGAGAAGAACCGGACCGTGTCGGCCGGCTCCGGCGCGTGATCGGTGACCGGCAGGTCCTCCTCGGCGAGGTCGGCGCCGCCGGCGAGCCCTTCCACCTCGATCGCCTCGACGACGACAGGGCGGTCGTCGAAGGCGAACCCGAACTGCCGCCGGTGGACGGCGGCGAACGCGGCCTCCATCTCGTCCGGCGCGCCGAACGGCACCGGCAGCGCGGTGTCGGTGCCGTCGTAGCGCAGGTGACAGCGCACATCGATGGCGACGTCGTCCGCGGCGATGGCCTGGCGGGCGAGCTCGCCGTGCACGTCGGCCGACAGCTCGTCGGCCAGCGCCCTGAGGTCGTCCGAGAGCGCCGGGGCGAGGGTGCGCGCCACCGAGCGCGTGCGGTTGGCGCGGATGTCGGCGAGGCCCATGCCGTAGGCCGACAGCACGCCGGAGTAGGGGTGCATCATCACCGTGGTCATGCCGAGCGCATCGGCGACCTTGCAGGCATGCTGGCCGCCGGCGCCGCCGAAGCAGACCAGGGTGTAGCCGGTAACGTCGTGGCCGCGCTGCACCGAGATCTTCTTGATGGCGTTGGCCATGTTCTCGACCGCGATGGTCAGGAAGCCGTCGGCCACCTCGGCCGCATCGCGCCCGTCGCCGATCTCGGCGGCCATCTCCTCGAAGCGCCGGCGGACCACGTCGACGTCGATGGGCTGGTCCTGGTCCGGGCCGAAGATCTTCGGGAACGCGTCGGGACGGAGCTTGCCGACCATGACGTTGGCGTCGGTGACCGCCAGCGGTCCGCCACGGCGGTAGCAGGCGGGACCGGGATTGGCGCCGGCGGAATCCGGACCGACCCGGAAGCGGGCGCCGTCGAAATGCAGGATCGAGCCGCCGCCGGCCGCCACCGTGTTGATCTGCATCATCGGCGCGCGGATCCGCACCCCGGCGACCTCGGTCTCCAGCGTGCGCTCCAGCTCGCCGGCGAAATGGGAGACGTCGGTGGACGTGCCGCCCATGTCGAAGCCGATGACCTTGTCGAAGCCGGCGATCTTCGCCGTCTCCACCGCGCCGACGACGCCGCCGGCCGGACCGGACAGGATCGCGTCCTTGCCCTGGAACAGGTTGGCGGCGGTGAGCCCGCCGGAGGACATCATGAACATGAGCCCGATGCCGCGCGTCGCGGAACCGGACGACGCGTCGTCGTCCCCTTCGGCGATGAAGGCGGAGGCGACGCGGTCGACGTAGCGGCGCAGGATCGGCGAGAGGTAGGCGTCCACCACCGTCGTGTCGCCGCGCGGGACCAACTTCATCAGCGGCGAGACGGCGTGGCTGGCCGACACCTGGGCAAAGCCGAGCGAGCGGGCGAGGTCGGCCACCAGCCGCTCGTGCTCGGGAAACGCGTAGGCGTGCATGAACGCGATCGCCACGGCGTCGATGCCGTCGGCCCGCGCCTTCTCCAGCTCCGCGCGGACGGCATCGAGGTCCGGCTCGACCTCCACGGTGCCATCGGCGCGGACGCGCTCGTCCACCTCGGCGACCCGCTCGTAGAGCATGTCCGGCTTGACGATGACCTTGGCGAAGATGTGGGGGCGGGCCTGGTGGCCGATCTTCAGGGCGTCACGGAAGCCCCGGGTGACCAGCAGCAGCGTGCGGTCGCCCTTGCGCTCCAGGAGCGCGTTGGTGGCGACCGTCGTTCCCATCTTGATGCCGTCGATCCGGCCCGACGGGATGGCGGCTGCCGGGTCCAGCCCCATGAGGTCGCGGATGCCGTGCAGGGCCGCGTCCTCGTAGGCCTCCGGGTTTTCCGACAGCACCTTGCGGGTGTGGAAGCCGCCGTCGGGCGCGCGCGCGACGATGTCGGTGAAGGTGCCGCCGCGATCGACCCAGAAGCTCCACTTGCCCGCATCCATGAAGCCTTACTCCTTCGCCGCCGCTGCGCCCATCGGTCGATGGCTCCCGACCCTTTTAGCCTTGGCCGCCGGGTCAGTTCAAAGGCGAAGTCGCAGCGCAGCAAGGACGGATCGGAACAGGCCGCGGCCGGATACGAAAAAGGGCGCCGGAGGAAATCCTCCGGCGCCCTGATCATCCGCCGTTCGGCCGGCGCGCAGCGGGCGCCCGGTCCGAAGCAACCTGCCGAGGCAGGCCGGACGGTCTTATTTGTTGGTGCCGACGAGCGTCAGGTCGGCGACGCCGGCGGCGATGTTGATGCCGGTCTGCGTCTGGACGCTGAGCGGGTTCAGCGTGACCGAGCGCTCGAAGCCGCCGATCAGCGCATTGGCGCCGACGCCGACGCCGGCCGTGGCTTCAGCCGTCGCGCCCACATACTTGCCCTCGAGCATGTTCGGATCGAACTTCTCGCCGGCGGCGAGCACGCCCCAGACGATCTGGCTCTGGTCGGTCTTGCCGATGTCGATGCCGTACTTGTTGATCGTACCGGCATAGGCCTGGGTCACGTCGTTGGTGGCCGACTTGTAGACGCAGGTGAGATCCTTGGTGGAGCCGAAGATGAAGCCGGTTCCGCCGGCAACGTTGCACTCCAGAACGCCGACCTTGGCCCGCTCCTGGGCGGCGGCCGGAACGGCGGAGGCGGCGACAAGGGTGAGCGCGACAGCGGCAGCAGCGGTCTTGAACATTCGAAATCTCCTGTGTGCATCCGGGTGCGGGAGCGCCAATCGCTCCGCCCCCCGGACCAGCCTTTCCACACCGGCCTGATCGGCCGGGCCGAGCCGCGCGCCATGCGCGGGGCTCGGAGGCGTGCACCCAGGACGAACCCGCTGCCGGAGAAATCCGGCGGACGGCGCCCCTAGCGGAGGCTGCCGCAGAACCGCTGGATCCGCTCGCAGGCCGTCTCCAATGCCTCCGTGGAGGTGGCATAGGAGATGCGGAAGTTGGGTCCGGTACCGAACGCACTGCCTTGGACAACGGCAACGCCTTCCTGTTCCAGAAGTTCCGTGACGAAGTCCTCGTCGGTCTCCAGCGCCTTGCCCGACGGGGAGGTGCGGCCGATGGTGCCGGCGCAGGACGGGAACACGTAGAACGCGCCTTCCGGGGTCGGGCAGGAAATGCCGGTCGCCTGGTTCAGCATCGACACGACCAGGTCGCGCCGCTCCTTGAAGATGATGTTATTCTCCGCGATGAAGCCCTGCGGGCCGGTGAGCGCCTCGACGGCGGCCCACTGGGAGATCGTGCACGGGTTGGAGGTCGACTGGGACTGGATCTTGGCCATCGCCTTGATCAGCTGCTCCGGGCCGCCGGCATAGCCGATGCGCCAGCCAGTCATGGCGTAGGCCTTCGACACGCCGTTCACCGTCAGCGTGCGGTCCATCAGCTCCGGGCACACCTGGGCGATCGTGGTAAAGGCGAAGTCGTCGTAGACGAGATGCTCGTACATGTCGTCGGTCATCACCCAGACATGCGGGTGCTTCGCCAGCACCGCGCCGATCTCGCCGAGCTCGGTGCGGGTGTAGGCGGCGCCGGACGGGTTCGACGGCGAGTTGAGGATCAGCCACTTGGTGCGCGGCGTGATCGCCGCTTCCAGCGCCGCGGCCGTCATCTTGTAGCCGGTGTCGCTGCTGGTCTCGACCGCCACGGGCTCGCCACCGCCGAGCAGCACCATGTCGGGATAGCTCACCCAGTAGGGTGCCGGCACGATCACCTCGTCGCCCGGGTTCAGGGTGGCCACCAGCGCGTTGTAGAGGATCTGCTTGCCGCCGGTGCCGACCGACACCTGGGAGGTCTTGTAGGTCAGCTCGTTCTCGCGCTTGAACTTCTCGACGATGGCTTCCTTGAGTTCCGGAATGCCGTCGACCGCGGTGTACTTCGTCTTGCCGGAGCGGATCGCCGCGATGGCGGCTTCCTTGATGTTCTCCGGGGTGTCGAAGTCCGGCTCGCCGGCGCCGAGACCGATCACGTCGCGGCCGGCGCGCTTGAGTTCGGCCGCCTTGTTGGTCACCGCGATGGTCGCGGACGGCTTAACGCGGCTCAGGGAGTCGGCGAGAAGAGCCATCTTGTCTGTACCTCAGTTCAGGGGATTGGAGAGGGGGCTGGTCCGGCGCCCCGCCCCGGGGAGCGCACGCGAACCCGCACGCACGTGCCTGCAACGCAATGGTGATCTGGCGACGCGGTCTCCCGCCTCGCCTTCCTGCTGCTTCGCGCGCCCACGCGGGCCGGACCGTGGTGATCCTTGATGTAACCGGAAACCGATCCTGCCGGGCGGCCGGAGCCGCCCGCCCGGAGAGGCGCTAGAACGCGAAGCCCGGGCCAACGGCACCGTTCCACCCGTCGACCGGGCCCATGGGCTGGTCGTAGGTGAGGCCGTTGACCGGCATGTCGAGGTTCGGCGATTTGAGCTGGCCGCTGTTGATGTCCGGGCCGGTGGGCAGGCCGGAATTGGTCAGCATGTAGACGCCGGGGAGGTTCGGACCGTAGGGGCCGGGATAAGCGTAGCCACCCGGCGTCACGGTGATCTCCGGAGTGGGCTGCGCCAGAGCCGGAACGGCCGGCACGGTCACCAGCAGCACCAGTGCGGTTGCGGCGAAGCTCCTCATCATACCCTCGATCTCCCTGCAGCCGGTTCCCGAAGACCCCCCGGGCCCCGAACGACGCACAAACACTTGAGGGAAACATATAAACCGCGAATCGGTTCGAGGCACCCACGCGATTCGGGAAAATGGCGACTTTTTGCGCCGGGTGTCTCATTCAAGCCGCATTTCCGGGCCGCCGGGGCGCCCCCCGCCGGCTCAGCGCACCAGCCGGCCGACGAGACGGGCGGTGTAGTCGACCATCGGGATGATCCGTCCGTAGTTGAGCCGCGTCGGCCCGATGACGCCGAGGACGCCGACCACCCGGTTGTCCTCGTCGCGGTAGGGCGACACGACCAGCGACGAGCCGGACATGGAGAACAGCTTGTTTTCCGACCCGATGAAGATGCGCACGCCGTCGGCGTCGTCGGCGAGATCGAGGAGCTGCAGCAGCTCCTTGTTGCTCTCCAGGTCGTCGAACAGCCGGCGGATGCGTTCCAGGTCCTCCTGGGCGGTGAGGTCCTCCAGCAGGTTGGCGCGGCCGTGGACGATCAGCGTGCCGTCGCCGTTGCTGCCGCTGCCGGCCCAGGTGGCGATGCCGGCGTCGACCAGCCGCTGGGTGAGGTCGTCGAGCTCGGCCTGCTGCTGCACCTTGAGGGTCTTCAGCGCGGTGATTGCCTCGGCGAGCGTCTTCCCGCGGATGTGGGTGTTGAGATAGTTGGTCGCCTCGGTGAGCGCCGAAGACGGCAGGCCGGGCGGAAGATCGACGATGCGGTTCTCCACCGAGCCGTTCTCGCCGACCAGCACCACCAGCGCCGAGGCGGCGTCGAGGCGCACGAACTCGACGTGCTTCACCCGGAGGTCGGCCTTGGAGACCACCACGACGCCGGCGCCGCGCGACAGGCCCGACAGCATCTGGCTCGCCTCGTGCAGCAGCGCGTCCGGCCCCCGGTCGGAGCCGCCGGCGCGCACCTGGGCCTCGATGCCGGCGCGGTCCTGGTCCGACAGGTCGCCGATCTCCAGCAGCGCGTCGACGAAGAAGCGCAGGCCCTGCTCGGTGGGCAGGCGACCGGCGCTGGTGTGCGGGGCGTAGATGAGCCCGAGCGATTCCAGGTCGGCCATGACGTTGCGCACCGAGGCCGGCGACAGCACGGTGGTCAGCCGCCGGGAGATGTTGCGCGAGCCGATGGGCTCGCCGGTGTCCAGGTAGGACTCGACGATCTGCTTGAAGATGTCCCGGGACCTCGCGTCGAGGTCGACCAGGTTCGAGTGTGGCGGTTCGATCCAGCGATCCGATGCCACGGCGCAAGCCTCCAGGTGATGGGACGGGATCGCTGCCGCGCGACGCGCAGGACGCGTCCGCGACCGGCCGATCCCTCGACTGCCTATGTAAGCCTATGCTGGCGCCAGCGCACCATCCGTCAAGGCCGAACCGGCGCCGCGCCTTTACGCTTCCCGGCAAAGCTGGTTACTAGGCCCCGCAAACCCGAGACACCCCCAGGGGAGACCATCCGCATGCGCCCATCCAACCGCGCGCCCGACGAACTGCGAGCCGTATCGCTCGAGCGCGGCATCTCGCGTCATGCCGAGGGGTCGTGCCTCGTCAAGTTCGGCCACACCCACGTGCTGTGCACCGCGAGCCTGGAAGAGCGCATCCCGCCGTGGCTGAGAGGCAGCGGCGAGGGCTGGGTGACGGCGGAGTACGGCATGCTGCCGCGCGCCACCAACACCCGCATGCAGCGCGAGGTGAAGGCCGGCAAGCCGTCCGGGCGCACCGAGGAGATCCAGCGGCTGATCGGCCGCTCGCTGCGCGCCGTCGTCGACCGCAAGGCGCTGGGCGAGCGCCAGATCTCCATCGACTGCGACGTGCTGCAGGCCGACGGCGGCACCCGCACGGCGGCGATCACCGGCGCCTGGGTGGCGCTGTCGGACTGCCTGAACTGGATGGCCTCGCGCAACATGCTGCGCGGCGGACAGGTGCTGCGCGACCACGTGGCGGCCGTCTCCTGCGGCATCTACCGCGGCACGCCGGTGCTCGACCTCGACTATCCGGAGGATTCCGAGGCGGAGACCGACGCGAACTTCGTGATGACCGGCTCCAAGGGGATCATCGAGATCCAGGGCACGGCGGAGCGCACCCCGTTCTCCCGCGAGGAGTTCGCGAGCCTCGTCGACCTCGCCGAGCTCGGCATCGGCCAGCTCGTCGAGCTGCAGAAGCTGGCGATCAGCTGACCGCGATGACCGTCCGCACCTTCACCGAAGGCGAACTCGTCGTCGCCAGCCACAACGCCGGCAAGGTGCGCGAGATCCGCGACCTGCTGGCGAGCTTCCCGATCACCGTGACGGCGGCCTCCGACCTCGGCCTGCCGGAGCCGGAGGAGACCGGCACCACCTTCGTGGAGAACGCCGTCCTGAAGGCGCGCGCGGCCGTGGCGGCCTCGGGCAAGCCGGCGCTCGCCGACGATTCGGGCCTGGCGGTGGACGCGCTCGGCGGCGAGCCCGGCATCTATTCGGCGCGCTGGGCAGGCCCGGACAAGGATTTCGCCCAGGCGATGCGCAACGTGGAGGAAAAGCTCCAGGGGCTCGGCGCGGTCGCGCCCCACCAGCGACGCGGCCAGTTCGTCGCCGTGCTGGCGCTCGCCTGGCCCGACGGCCACGTGGAGGTGTTCCCCGGCGAGGTGGCTGGAACGCTGGTCTGGCCGCCCAGGGGGGAGAAAGGCTTCGGCTACGACCCCATATTCCTTCCCGACGGCTTCGAGCGGACGTTCGGAGAGATGACGGCGGAGGAGAAGCACGGATGGCGACCCGGGGCGGCGACAGCGCTCTCTCACCGCGCGCGCGCTTTCAAGGCGCTGGCGGAAACGTGCCTGGCGCGCTGACCCTCGCGGATCCGGCGGCGGGCAGCGAGGGCAGCCTCGCGGTCTACGTCCACTGGCCGTTCTGCGCGGCCAAATGCCCGTACTGCGACTTCAACAGCCACGTCCGCCACGGCGGCGTCGACCAGGCGTCCTACGCCGACGCGCTGGTGCGCGAGCTCGCCTTCGCCGCCGAGCGAGTGCCGGGCCGCACGGTCACCAGCGTGTTCTTCGGCGGCGGCACGCCGTCGCTGATGGCGCCGGAGACGATCGGGCGCGTCATCGACGCGGTGAGCCGGACCTGGCGCATCGCCAACGACTGCGAGATCACGCTGGAGGCCAACCCGTCGAGCGTCGAGGCCGACCGCTTCGCCGGCTACCGGCTTGCCGGCGTCGACCGCGTCTCGCTGGGCATCCAGTCGCTGGAGGACGACCAGCTGCGCTTCCTCGGCCGGCTTCACGACGTCGCCGCGGCGCGACGGGCGATCGGCATCGCGCGCGCGACCTTCTCGCGGATTTCCTGCGACCTGATCTACGCCCGCCCCGGCCAGACGCTGGCCGCCTGGGAGCGCGAGCTGGGCGAGATGCTGGACTTCGGCCCCGATCACCTGTCGCTCTACCAGCTGACCATCGAGGAGGAGACGCCCTTTTACCGGCTGCACCAGGCCGGCAAGTTCGTCATCCCCGACGACGACCTGGGCGCCGACCTGTTCGAGGCGACCCGGGCGATCACCGCCGGCGCCGGCCTGCCCGCCTACGAGGTCTCGAACCATGCCGCGCCCGGCGCGGAATGCCGGCACAATCTCACCTACTGGCGCGGCGGCGACTACGTGGGCATCGGCCCCGGCGCCCACGGCCGGCTGACGGTGGCGGGCGTGCGCCATGCGACGGTGGCCGCCAAGCTGCCGGAGACGTGGCGCGGTGCGGTGGAAGCCGACGGCCACGGCTACGTGGAGGACGCGCCGCTGACCCACGAGGAGAGCGCCGAGGAGTTCCTGGTCATGGGGCTGCGACTGACCGAGGGGATCGACCTCACCCGCCTCCGCAACCGCACCGGACGCGTCATCGACCGCGCGGCGCTGGCGCCGCTGGAGGACGAGGGGCTGTTGCGCTGGGCCGACGACCGGCTGATCGCCAGCGAGCGCGGCACGCTGGTGCTCAATGCGCTGATCGGCGAGGTCGCCGCCCACACCCATCTCGCGGCGGACGCCCCGGTCGGCTATGGTCGCGCAACGGAGCAACAGCGGTCGCCACAAGGGCCCGCACTGGAGCGAACCTGGTGACGCTTGCCGATACCCCGGGCATCAAGCGGGTGCCCAACGGACCGCAAGCGGTTCTCGACGGCGCGGCGCTGACGGACCGTCTCGTCGAGCGCCTGCGCGAGGACCGCGGAAACTGGGACCTCGCCCGCGGCGACGTCCTGGCCATCCTGAAGGAAGAACGCGAAGCGGCGCTGGCGGAAATCCAGCGGCTTCTGGGCGAGGACGGCGGCGGCATTCTCTGCGCCCGCCGCATCGCCAAGCTGCACGACGATCTCATCATCGCCATCGCCCAGGTGGTGACCTCCTACGCCTATCCGGCCGACAACCCCTCCTCGGCCGAGAAGATCTCGATCGTCGCGGTGGGCGGATACGGCCGGGGCACGCTGGCCCCCGGCTCCGACATCGATCTCCTGTTCCTGTTTCCCTACAAGCAGACCCCCTGGGTGGAGAGCGTCATCGAGGCGATCCTCTACCTGATGTGGGACCTCGGGCTGACCGTCGGCCACGCGACGCGCTCCATCGAGGACTGCATCCGCATGAGCCGCTCGGACATGACCGTGCGCACCGCCGTGCTGGAGGCACGGCCGCTGTGGGGCGACGAGGAGCTGTCGGCCGAGCTGATCAAGCGCTTCGACGAATCCGTGGTGCGCGGCACCGCGGCCGAGTTCATCGCCGCCAAGCTTGCCGAGCGCGACGAGCGCCACCGCCGGCAGGGCCGGTCGCGCTACCTGGTCGAGCCGAACGTGAAGGAAGGGAAGGGGGGCCTGCGCGACCTCAACACCCTGTTCTGGATCGCCAAATACTTCTTCCGGGTGCGCACCGGCGAGGAGCTGGTGCGCCTCGGCGTGTTCTCGCGCGGCGACTACCGGCTGTTCCGCAAGTGCGAGGATTTTCTCTGGGCGGTGCGCTGCCACCTGCACTTCCTGGCCGGGCGGCCGGAGGAGCGGCTGTCGTTCGACGTGCAGCGCGAGATCGCGCTGCGGCTCGCCTACACGTCGCACCCGGGCCTGCGCGACGTCGAGCGCTTCATGAAGCACTACTTCCTGGTGGCCAAGGACGTCGGCGACCTGACGCGCATCTTCTGTTCCGCGCTGGAGGAGGAGCAGGTCAAGCAGACCCCCGGCCTCAACCGTTTCCTGCGCACCATGCGGCGGAGCAAGAAGCGGACGATCCGCGGCTTCGAGGACTTCGTCATCGACCACGACCGCATCAGCGTGGCGAACGAGGACGTGTTCAAGACCGATCCGGTCAACCTGATCCGGATCTTCCTTGCCGCCGACAAGCACGGGCTGGCCTTTCACCCCGACGCGATGACGCTGATCCGCCGGTCGCTGAAGCTGATCGACGCCACGCTGCGCGACAACGCCGAGGCGAACCGGCTGTTCGTCGAGATCCTGACGTCGAAGAACGACCCGGAGACGGTGCTGCGCGCCATGAACGAGGCCGGCGTGCTCGGCCGGTTCGTGACCGAGTTCGGCCGCGTCGTCGCGATGATGCAGTTCAACATGTATCATCACTACACCGTCGACGAGCACCTGATCCGCAGCATCGGCATCCTGGCCGACATCGAGCGCGGCTCGCTGGAATCGCGCCATCCGCTGGCAACCGCGCTGTTCAACTCCATCCAGAGCCGGCGCCTGCTGTACGCCGCGATGTTCCTGCACGACATCGCCAAGGGCCGGCCGGAGGACCACTCGATCCTGGGCGCCAAGATCGCCCGCAAGCTCGGGCCGCGCTTCGGCTTTTCCGCCTCGGAGACCGAGACCCTCGCCTGGCTGGTGGAATTCCACCTGGTGATGAGCGTGACCGCCCAGTCGCGCGACCTCGGCGACCCCAAGACCATCGGCGACTTCGCCGAGATCGTGCAGAGCCCGGAACGGCTGAAGCTGCTGGAGATCCTGACCGAGGCGGACATCGCCGCCGTCGGACCGGGCGTGTGGAACGGCTGGAAGGCGCAGCTGATGCGCGTGCTCTACGACGAGACCGAGCCGCGGCTTGCCGGCGGCCATTCGCGGCTTTCCCGCGCCCAGCGGGTGGCGGCCGCCCAGAAGCAGCTGCGCGACGCCCTGTCCGACTGGCCGGAGGCGGAACTGAAGGCCTACACCGACCGGCACTACGATCCGTACTGGCTGCGCGTCGACCTGCCGGAGAAGATCGCCCACGCGCGGTTCATCCGCGAGGCCAGCCTGTCGGGCAAGCAGTTCGCCACCGACGTGCAGGTGGAGGGGATGAGCGGCGTGACGCGGCTGACGGTGATGGCGCCCGACCACCCGCGCCTGCTGTCGGTCATCTTCGGCTCGTGCTCGGTCGCCGGCGCCAACATCGTCGACGCGCAGATCTTCACCACCACCGACGGCTTCGCGCTCGACACCATCGCCGTCAGCCGCGAATTCGACAGCGTCGACGACGAGACACGGCGCGCGCAGCGGATCCTCGACCTGATCGAGCGCTCGCTGAGCGGCCGCGAAAAGCTGCCCGACCGGGTGGAGCAGCGCATCCGCAAGAAGTCCGGACCGAAGCCGTTCCGGCTCGCCACCGAGGTGCTGCTGCACAACAGCTGGTCGGAGCGGCACACGGTGCTGGAGATTTCCGGGCTGGACCGGCCGGGCCTGCTCTACGACCTCACCCGGGCGATCTCGGACCTCAACCTGAACATCGCCTCGGCGCACGTCGCCACCTTCGGCGAGCGGGTGGTCGACGTGTTCTACGTGACCGACCTGATCGGCCACAAGGTGGTGAACGCGCCCCGCGAGGGCCGCATCAAGCGCCGGCTGACCGCCGCCTTCGACGACGGCACCATCCGGGCGGCGAAGCCCCGCGACGCGTCCGCCGCGTGAGACGGGCGCCGCGCGCCATGCGCGGCGGCACCGCCGAAGCGATTGCGTCCGGCGACGTTTCCGATCAATCAGATGTCTGCGTCCGGTCGTAACCGGTCGGAAACAGCTCCGGAGCCATTGTTCGCCGCGTTTCCGGACGGCGATCCGCCGCCAGTTCGCCTTCGAAACGCCAGGGGCTCCCGACGTGAACCTGCTTCGCAACTTCGCCACCGTCGGCTCGTTCACCATGATGAGCCGCGTCCTGGGCTTCGTCCGCGACATCCTGATCGCGGCGTTCCTCGGCACCGGCATCGTCGCCGACGCGTTCTTCGTGGCGTTCAAGCTGCCCAACCTGTTCCGCCGGCTGTTCGCCGAAGGGGCGTTCAACTCGGCCTTCGTGCCGCTCTTCGCCCGATCGGTCGAGGAGGGCGGCGCGGCGGATGCCCGCCGGTTCGCCGAGGAGATCCTGTCGGCGCTGCTCGTCGTGCTGCTCGCCACCGCGGTGCTGGCGGAGCTCTTCACGCCGCTGCTGGTCTGGGTGATCGCGCCGGGCTTTTCCGGCGAGGACGCCGACAAGTTCGCCATCACCGTCGCGCTGACGCGGATCTGCTTCCCCTATCTCGTGGCGATGTCGCTGGTCGCCTTCCTCTCCGGCATCCTCAACACCTTCGACCGCTTCGCCGCCGCCGCGTTCGCCCCGGTGATGCTGAACATCGTGCTGATCGCCGTGCTGACCGGCATCGGGCTGGCCGGGCTGGCGCAGACGGAAGCGGCCGGCTGGGTGCTGTCTTGGGGCGTGTTCGCCGCCGGCATCGTGCAGGCGGGGATGCTGTTCATCGCGGTGCGCCGCCACGGCTTCCACTTCTCCCTGCGCAGGCCCCGCTGGACGCCGCGCGTCAAGCGGCTGCTGAACCTGGGCGTTCCCGGCGTGATCGCCGGCGGCATCACCCAGATCAACATCATGGTGGGCACGATCATCGCCTCGTTCCTGCCGGGCGCGGTCTCCTACCTCTATTACGCCGACCGCATCTACCAGCTGCCGCTGGGCGTCGTCGGCATCGCCATCGGCGTGGCGCTGCTGCCGGACCTGGCGCGGCGCCTGCGCGGCGGCGACGGCGACGGCGCGCTGCACACCCAGAACCGCGCCCTGGAGTTCTCGCTGGTGCTGACGCTGCCGGCGGCCGTGGCGCTGGTGCTGGTGCCCGGCGAGATCATCGCGGTGCTGTTCCAGCGCGGCGCCTTCGACGCGGCCGACACCATCGCGACCTCCGGGGCGCTCGCCGCCTACGGGCTCGGACTGCCGGCGTTCGTGCTGATCAAGGTGCTGTCACCCGCCTATTTCGCCCGCGAGGACACCGCCACCCCCATGTGGTTCGCCGGCGTCGCCATGGCGGTGAACGTGGTGACCGCGCTGGCGCTGTTCCCGATCCTCGCCCACGTCGGCATCGCGTTCGGCACCTCGCTCGCCGGCTGGGTGAACGTCGTCCTCCTGTGGGCGACGCTGGCGCGGCGCGGCGACTTCCAGCCGGACCCGCTGCTGCGGCGCCGGATGCCGCGGATCCTGCTGTCCAGCGTGCTGATGGGGGCGATCGTCTACGGCCTCGCGCTGCTGCTGGCGCCGGCGTTCGTGTCCGCCTCGCTGCTGGTGCGCGGCGGCGCCCTGGTGCTGCTGGTGGGCGTCGGCATGGCCGCCTTCTTCGCCTTCTGCCAGCTGACCGGCGCCATCGACCTGAAGCGGTCGATCGGCCAGATCGCCGGGCGCCGGCGCACAGCCCCGCCCGCCTGAGCGGCTTTCCGCGCGGCGCGGGTTGCGAACCCCGCGCCGCTTCGCCATAAACCCCTCGCTTTCTCCCGCGGCAGGATCGGTCCATCCGGATGACAACGTTCGAACCTCGCGTCTTTTCCGGCGTTCAGCCGACCGGAAATCTCCACCTCGGCAACTATCTCGGCGCGATCACGCGGTTCGTGTCGCTGCAGGACGAGTATCCCTGCGTCTACTGCGTGGTGGACATGCACGCGATCACCGTGTGGCAGGAGCCGACCGAGCTGACGACCGCGATCCGCTCGGTCACCGCCGCGTTCATCGCCGCCGGCATCGACCCGGAGAAGCACATCATCTTCAACCAGAGCCAGGTGCATCAGCACGCGGAGCTCGCCTGGGTGTTCAACTGCGTCGCCCGGATGGGCTGGCTGAACCGGATGACCCAGTTCAAGGAGAAGGCCGGCAAGGACAAGGAGAACGCCTCGGTCGGGCTGTTCGCCTATCCGAACCTGATGGCGGCCGACATTCTCGCCTACCGCGCGACGCACGTGCCGGTGGGCGAGGACCAGAAGCAGCACCTGGAGCTGACCCGCAACATCGCGCAGAAGTTCAACCACGACTACGCGGCGCGGATCGCCGAGCTGGGACACGGCGACGAGGGTTTCTTCCCGCTGACCGAGCCGCTGATCCAGGGCCCGGCGACGCGGGTGATGAGCCTGCGCGACGGCTCCAAGAAGATGTCGAAGTCCGACGCCTCGGACAATTCGCGCATCAACCTGACCGACGACCGCGACACCATCGCCCAGAAGATCCGCAAGGCGAAGACCGATCCGGAGCCGCTGCCGGGCGACACCAAGGGGCTGGAGGGCCGGCCGGAGGCCGACAACCTGGTCGGCATCTACGCCGCGCTCGCCGACATGAGCCGCGAGGCGGTGCTGACGGAGTTCGGCGGCGCGCCGTTCGCCACCTTCAAGCCGGCGCTGGCGGAACTGGCGGTGGAGAAGCTGGCGCCGATGAACGCGGAGATGCGCCGGCTGCTCGACGATCCGGGCTACCTGGACGGCGTGCTCGGACGGGGCGCCGACCAGGCGGCCGCCATCGCGGCACCGGTGATCGACGCGGTGAAGGACATCGTCGGCTTCATCGGCAGCCGCCGGGGCTGACCTCAGGGCGGGGCTACTTCCGCCGGACCTGCACGTAGAGCGCGCCGTCGCCGCCATGGCTGCGGTGCGCCACCGACACGCCGACCACCAGCGGCCGCAGGTCGGGCGCCTCCAGCCAGCGCGGCACGGCGCGGCGCAGCACGCCCGCCTCGTCGCCGTCGCCGGTGCGCCCCTTGCCGGTGATCACCAGCACGATCCGGGCGCCGCGGCTCTGGGCGCCGACGATGAAGGCGCGCAGCGCCCGATGGGCGGCGTCCTGGCGCAGCCCGTGCAGATCGAGCCGCGCGTCGATGTCGACGGCGCCGCGGGCGAGCTTGCGCTCGGTCTTCCGCTCCACCGCCGCAAGATGCGGCTTCGCCAGCGACACCGTCACCGGAACCGCCGGGGCCGGCCTGGACGGGCGCACCCTCACCGGCTTGCCGGGCGTCTTCGGCGGCGCCGGCTCCTCGGCGGCCGGCGCGGCCGGTTCGGGCGGCGGCTTCGGCGTGGCCTTCGGCTTCGCGGCGATGCGCCGGGCCGCCTTGATGGGCGAGACGCTCTCCGCGACCTTCAGCCAGAGCTGGCGTTCCTCGTCGCTGAGCCGGCGCGGGCCGCGCCGCCTAACGCTCATCGGACCCGCCCGCCGGAGCGGCCGCCCGAGCCGACACCGGCTCCAGCCGGTAGAAGGTGGCGCCGTGGCGGATCCGGCCGGCGCGTTCGCCTGCCGCGTCCCCCGATCCGAAGAAGACGTCGCCGCGCGCCGCCCCGATGATCGCCGAGCCGCGGTCCTCGCCGATCATCAGCCGGCGGAACGGCGCATCGGCCACGTCCGACGCCGGCAGCCGCGCGTCGATCCAGATCGGCGTGCCGAAGGCGTTGTGGTCGGGGTCGACGGCGAGGCTGACCTCGGGGATGAGGGGAAACCCGGCGGCGCCCAGCGGGCCGTCGTCCGCGCCCAGCCCCTCCACCGGGGCGAAGAAGATGTAGGAGCGGTTGCGATCCATGATCCGGGCGGCGTCGGCAGGGTTCGCCTTCAGCCAGTCGCGGAGCCGGGCGTAGTCGAGCTCCTCGCGCGGGATGTGGCCTTCCTCGACCACGATGCGGCCGATGGCGGTGTAGGGATGGCCGGTCTTGCCGGCGTAGTTGACCCTGAGGATGCCGCCGTCGCGGAAGCGCAGGCGCGCCGAGCCCTGCACCTGCATGAAGAAGGCGTCGACCGGATCGGCGAGAAAGGCGAGCTCGAGGTCGCGTCCGTCGAGGGCGCCGGCCGTGATGGCGGCGCGGTCGAAATAGGGGACGAGGCCCGCCGGGGTGCGGCGCGCGAAGGTGAGACCGTCAGGGAAGCCGGCCGGGGCGTCGGCCGGGTCGATCTCGACCAGATCGGCGGGCCGGCGGTAGACCGGGACCGGGAACGCCTCGCTCCGCACCCGCGCGGCGGCGATCTCGGGTTCGAAGTAGCCGGTGAGGAAGCCGCTGCCCTCGGCGCCGACGCGCACCGGCCGGAACCAGGTCTCGAAGAAGGCGCGGGCGGCGGGATCGTCGACGGTGTCGGGGAGGGCCGCCTGGGCCGCGCACGCCGGCCCGTAGGCGGGGGCCCGGACGGCAAGAGCCGGGCAGTTGCGGCGGAACGCCGACAGGCTCGCCGCCATCGGCGCATCGGCCCAGCCGGGCAGGGTCGCGAGGGTCGCCGACGATGCCGGCATGATGGCAGCCCCGAGCGCGGCGACGGCGACAAGGGCCGCCCGGACCGCGCGACGTCCGGCGTGGCGCGCCGACATCAGGCCGATTCGGTGGCGACCAGCTTCCAGTTCGGATCGGAGGCCGTGACATCGCGCGCGAACGTCCAGATGTCCGTCACCTCCGACACCTTGTTCGGATCACCGTCGATCACCTCTCCGGCCTCGTCGAAGGTGGCCGAGATCATCTGGCTCTGGAAGCGCACCGTCACCTGCTCGGTGGTGTCCTTCAGCGCCGCATCGACGATGTCCGCCTTCTCGATGCCGATGAGCGTCGAGGTGATGCGCTCCTTGCGCTGCTCGCGCTCGTTGATGGCGCCAACGAAGCCGTCGTGGACGTCCTTCGACAGCAGCGGATCCAGCGCGGCGCGGTCGCCCTCGGCGAACGCCGTGACGATCATCTCGTAGGCCATGCGGGCGCCGTCGACGAACGACTTCGGCTCGAACCTCGGGTCGACCTCGGCGATGGCGGAAAGCTTGTCGTAGAGCGGGGTGCCGGGCGCGGCGGTCTTGGCGATCCGCTCCTCGATCGTGGCCGCCGACGAGCCGGCCGGCTCGGACGACGGGCGCGGCAGGGTTACCACGTTGTCGTGGCCGGTCTCGGTCGCGGGCTCGCTGCGTTCGCGGGCCGAATAGGGGTCGAAGGGCCGCCGTTCGCCGCCCGTGCGCCGACCCAGCACCGAGCGCAAGCGAAGAAAGATCGCCACCGCGAGTGCCAGGAAGATGACATTGTAGATGTCGAAGAACTCGCTCATAACCGACTACCGTTCGGCTCGCACTCGCGGCGCTGCCGCTGGGGCGCGCGCCCCTCACTATTTGGCCGTCACGCGGCCCCATGAATATGTAATGCCCGATCGGCGCCGATAAAGGCACCGCGACAAAACAGTCGTTGTCGGCACCCTATCGAAGCAATCGGGGCGGGTCTATCGCCGATCGCCCCTCGCACTCGCCAACATGGCAACCATATGGGGAGGCGGACCGACGCCCGGCCACCCCGCTTCGATCCCAGCGGCCCGAAACCCGACGAGCAAACGAGCGCCCGCCGATGCCTATTGGACTGATCCTGTTTCTGGGCCTTCTTGCCATCCCCGTGATGGAGATATCGGTCTTCATCCTCGTCGGCAGCCAGATCGGCGTGCTGCCGACCATCGGGCTCGTCTTCCTGACCGCCGTCATCGGCAGCATGCTGCTGCGCCACCAGGGCCTCTCCATCCTCAGCCGCGTCCGCGCCGAGATGGATGCCGGGCGCGTGCCCGGCGCCGAGCTGGGCCACGGCGCGATGATCCTCGTCGCCGGCATCCTGCTGCTCACCCCCGGTTTCGTCACCGACACCATCGGCTTCCTGCTGTTCGTGCCGCCGGTCCGCGAGACGCTGTGGAACCTCATCCGCAGCCGCATCGCGGTGACCGTCGCCAAGCCCACCGCCGCCGGGCGCGGACCGCGTCCGCGCGGACCCGTGGTCGACCTCGACGCCGACGACTACGGGCCGGCGGATCCGAGCTCGCCCTGGAGCGGGAAGGACCCCGGCGAACTGACGGACCGGCGCACCCCGCCCCGGTGATCCGGCGCGCGGCCGATCCCCGCCGCCCTTGAGGCGCTGGCGGAATTGGCGTACGGCCTCACCCGGAACCGACCCCCATCGCCGCGCATGCGGCCCATCAACGGATCAGCCTTATGAGCGACTTCTCCTCGTCCACCGACGATGCGCCGGCCGGAGCACCGGAAGGGACCGACGCCGTGCAGCCGTCGATCCGCATCCTTGCCCAGTACGCCAAGGACCTGTCCTTCGAGAACCCGCGCGCGCCCCAGTCGCTGCAGCAGCAGGCCGACGGACCGAAGATCAACATCGACGTCAACGTGATGGCCCGGGCGCTCTCGGAGGCCGATTTCGAGGTCACCCTCAAGCTCGAGGCGACCGCCGGCGCCGACGACAACCGGCTGTTTCACGTGGAACTCGACTACGCGGGCATCTTCCGGCTGCAGAACGTTCCGAAGGAGCACCTGCATCCGTTCCTGCTGATCGAGGGACCGCGCATGCTGTTCCCGTTCGCGCGCCAGATCGTGGCCGACGCGACGCGCAACGGCGGCTTCCCGCCGCTGATGATCGATCCGGTGGACTTCGCGGCGCTCTACCGCCGCAATCTGGCCGAAGCCCAGAACAGCTCGCCCACGCCGAACTGAGGCCGCTGCGCGCCGCCCGGCCTCCGTGCCGGGTCGGGCGCTAGTTTCGACCGTCCGCGTCTGCCGATGCGGACGGTATGTAGGCCTGCCAGAGGGGATCGCTCCCGAAGGTGGCCAGGAACGCCGCATGGGCGGCGATCTCGTCCTCGGTGAGGCGCGGCACCAGCGGCACGGGACGCTGGCGCGCCGGCGCCCGCTGCCCGCCCCTCATCCGCGCGCCGCCGCCGTCCTGGCCGCCGCCGGTGACCAGCGACAGCATCGACTGCCGACCCCCGATCAGCTCCAGATAGACCTCGGCCAGTAGCTCGGAATCGAGCAGCGCCCCGTGCTTCTCGCGCCGCGAGTTGTCGATGGCGTAGCGCGAGCACAGTGCGTCGAGGGTGTTGGAACCGCCCGGATGCTTGCGCCGCGCCAGCGCCAGGCTGTCGACGACCCGGTGGTTGCCGATCGGCGGCCGCTGGAGCAGCGCGAGCTCCCAGTTGATGAAGCCCATGTCGAAGTCGGCGTTGTGGATGACCAGCGTGTCCTCGCCGATGAAGGCGAGGAACTCGTCGACCACGTCGGCGAACAGCGGCTTGTCCTTCAGAAACTCCGTCGACAGCCCGTGGACCCGGTAGGCCTCGTCCGGCACGTCGCGCATGGGGTTGATGTAGACGTGGTAGTGGCTGCCCGACGGGATGTGGTTGATCAGCTCGACCGCGCCGATTTCGACCAGCCGGTCGCCGCTCTTCGGGCTCAGGCCCGTCGTTTCCGTATCAAGAACGATCTCGCGCATGCTGGTCCGTGTCCCGTGTCGCCCGTCCGGTGTCGCACGATGCGCACCGCGCTCACAACGGCGCGCGGCCGGTTGTCCCCGACATGAAGGCGACGGCGTCGAGGATCGCCCGCACGGCGCGCTCCGCCGGCTCCAGCCCGTGACCCGTGTCGATCAGGAAGTGCGCGCGGCGGCGCTTCTCCGAATCGGGCATCTGCTTGGCGAGAATGCCCTCGAAACGGGCCTCCGTCATCCCGTGGCGCTCCATCACCCGCGCCCGCTGCACGTCGGGGTCGGCGGTGACGACGACGACTGCATCGGTGCGGCCCTGGCGGCCGGTCTCGAACAGCAGCGGCACGTCGAGGACCGCGCATCTCGCCAGCGACGCGCGGGCGCGCTCCAGGAAGGCGTTCTCCTCCTCGCGGACCATCGGATGGACGATCGCCTCAAGCGTCTTCATCGCGTCCGCATCCTTCAGCACGCGGTCGCCCAGCCGTCCGCGATCGATGACGCCATCGACGGTGACGCCCGGAAACGCCGCCTCGACCGGCGCCACCGCACGGCCGCGATAGAGCATGTGGACCGCGCGGTCGGCGTCGTAGACCGGCACGCCCTCGGCGGCGAACATCCGCGCCGTGGTCGACTTGCCCATGCCGATGGAGCCGGTGAGGCCGAGCACGATCATGCCGGCGCTCCGATGTTGTCGAGAACGCGGGCGCGGAGATCGTCGGTGACCTCGGGCCGCACGCCGAACCAGCGCTCGAAGCCGGGCACCGCCTGGTGCAGCAGCATGCCGAGACCGTCGACGGTGCGGAGCCCCGCGGCATGCGCGCGCTTCAGGATTCCGGTCTCGATCGGCGTGTAGACGATGTCGGTCACGATCGCGTCGGGCCCAAGGCGGGCGAGGTCGATGGGCAGGTCAGGGTTGCCGGCCATGCCGAGGCTGGTGGTGTTGACGACGATCGCCACGTCGCGCTCCGGCGCCATCGCCGCCGCCCAGTCGCCGACCTCGGCGCCCGGAAACATCGCGGCCAGCTCCTCGGCCCGGCCGAGGGTGCGGTTGGCCACGACGACGCGAAAGCCGCGCTGCAGGAGGCCGTAGATCACGGCGCGGGCCGCCCCGCCGGCGCCAAGCACGAGCGCCGTGCCGGGATCGGCGCTCCAGCCCGGCGCCCGCTGGTCCAGGTTGGCGAGAAAGCCGTAACCGTCGGTGTTGTCGCCGATCAGGCGGTCGCCCTCCCACCACAGGGTGTTGACGGCCCCCATCTCGCGGGCGGCGACGGCGAGTTCGTCGCAAGCCGCGACGGCGCGGACCTTGTGGGGCAGCGTGACGTTGGCGCCGATGAGGCCGCTCGCCCGAAAGTCGGCAAAAAACGCGTCGGCGGTTTCCGGCGGCACGGCGATGCGGTCGTAGCTTCCCGGCAGCTCAAGGCTCTTCAGCCAGTATCCGTGGATCATCGGCGAGCGGGAGTGGGCGACCGGCCAGCCGATCACCGCGGCGCGGGGCAGGGCATCGCTCACGACGTGACGATCCCCGCCGCGCGGAGATAGGAAAGCAGCGGCAACAGCGGCAGACCGAGGATGGTGAAGAAGTCGCCTTCGACCTTCTCGAAGAGCTGAACGCCGACACCCTCGAGATGATAGGCCCCGACGCTCGACAGCGCCCGGTGCCCGGCGACCGAGAGATAGTCGTCGAGGAAACGCTCGGAGAAGTCGCGCATCGTCAGCCGCGCGGTTTCCACGCACTGCCAGTCGAGGGCGCCGTTGCGGACGCAGGCGACCGCGGAGTGCAGCACGTGGCTGCGGCCCTTCAGCCGCAGCAGCTGCGCGCGGGCCTCGTCGAGATCGTTCGGCTTCACGAAGCACTCGCCGTCCAGATCCAGCGTCTGGTCGGCGCCGACGACGACGGCATCGGGAAATTGCCCACTGACGGCCATCGCCTTGACCGACGCCAGATGGGCGGCGATGCGGTCGGGGGTCCGGTCCGCGCCGGTGAGATCGCGCTCCTGGACCCGCTCGTCGATGTCGGCACCGGCGGTGGAGAAGCTGAGACCGGCGGCGGCCATCATCCGCGAGCGCGCGGCGCTTCGCGACGCCAGGACCAGGGCGGTCAGGTCAGACGTCTCCGCCTTCAGTGATGCTTGCAGCATATTTCCGGTCACTCAACAGGGCCAGGATGGCCGCGGCCGTCTCCTCGATCGATCGCCGCGTGACGTCGATGATCGGCCATTCGTTCTCGGCACACAATCGTCGCGTATAGGCGATCTCCTGGGAGACCGCGTGCCTGTCGACATAGTCGCCCCGCCCGGTGCGGATCGCATTGAGGGAGAGCAACCGGTTCTCGCGCAACTGGACGATGCGTTCCGGCGTCGCGACCAGGCCGACGATCAGCGGGCGTTCGGCGGTGAACACCACTGGCGAGACCGGCATGTCGCGGACGATCGGGATGTTCGTCGCCTTGACGCCCCGGTTGGCGAGATAGATCGAGGTGGGCGTCTTCGACGTGCGGCTGACGCCGATGATAATGACGTCCGCTTCCTCGATGTCGTCGGGAAGCGCGCCGTCGTCGTGCACCATCACGAAGTTCAGCGCCTCGATGCGGCGGAAATAGTCGGCGTCGAGAGAATGCTGGGCGCCGATGCGCGAGATGGTCGGCACGTTCAGGTAGGACTGCAGGACGTGGACCAGCGGGTCCAGCACGTCGACGCAGGGAATGCTCATCTCGCGGCAGCGGCGCAGCAGCCGCTCGGAGATGGTCTGGTCGACGAGGGTGAACATGACGATGCCGGGGTTGGCCTCCACCTCCGACAGCACCCGGTTCACCTGGCGATCGGTGCGCACCAGCGGATAGACGTGCTCGATCGCCTCGACGTTCTCGTAGCGCGCGATGGCGGCACGCGAGACCGTCATCAGCGTCTCGCCCGTGGAATCCGACACGAGATGCAGGTGAAAGAAGGTCGGCTTATCCACGGTGTCTTCCTGGGGCTGTGGAGGGATGTGCGCAAAGTCGGCCTTTTGCCCCCCGGCGGCCGCATGGTCGCGGATGGCTCCGGATTCGTCCACCGCTTTGTCCCGCAGGGGACAGCGCCATACACGCGGACGGAACTACGGGGACGGTTTGCGGCTTTCCACGAGGGCCGTCGGGTTATCCCCGGGGACAACGCGCGGCCGCGTACGCCGGTCGCCACGCCGAAGGCGCCGGAGGGCGGGACCGATTGCCGCGTCAAGCAAGTTTTATCCCCAATCGTGGACGACGGGCTTTTCGTGGCCGGTGCGATCCAGTAGGCCAACGGCGGATGGTGAACGAGGCGTTAATTCCCGGTCTCCACCGGACTAATAGAAATAGAAAATCAAGATTCTAGAATCTCTTATTTAATTAGAGGGAGTTCGTGGTGGACCAGGAGACAGACCGGCCGACCACCCGGTTCGTGCGAACCCTCAAGGGGGAACGGCAGGACATCCCGCCAATCTGGATGATGCGGCAGGCGGGGAGATATCTCCCTGAATATCGCGAGATCCGGGCGAGCGCCCCGAGCTTTCTCGATTTCTGCTACGCGCCGGAACTGGCCTGCGAGGCGACGCTGCAGCCGATCCGGCGGTTCGGCTTCGATGCGGCGATCATCTTCTCCGACATCCTCGTCATCCCCGATGCGCTCGGCCAGTCCGTTCGATTCGAAGAAGGGGTCGGCCCGAGGCTCGACCCGATCCCGCTGGAGCGGGTGGGCGATCTCGACCAGTCGCGCCTGGAGAGCCACCTGGCACCCGTCTACGAGGCGATCCGGCTGACCCGCGCCGCCCTTCCCGCCGAAACGGCGCTGATCGGGTTCGCCGGCGCGCCCTGGACGCTGGCGACCTACATGCTGGCCGGCAGGACCACCCCCGACCAGGCGCCGGCACGGCGCGCCTCCTACGGCAACCCGGAGGGCTTCGCCCGGCTGATGGACTGCCTGGTGGACGCGGTCGCCACCCATCTCGTCGCGCAGATCGACGCCGGCTGCGACGCGGTGCAGATCTTCGACAGCTGGGCCGGGGCGCTCGACACGCTGTCGTTCCCGCGCTGGTCGGTCGATCCCAACGCGCGGATCGTCGCCAAGGTGCGTGAGGCGCGGCCGGGCGTGCCGATCATCGCCTTCCCGCGCGCCGCCGGAACCCGGCTCGCCGGTTTCGTCGAGACGGTGCGGCCGGACGCGGTGTCGCTCGACTGGTCGGTGGACTTCGAGGCCGCCCGCCAGGTGCAGCGCGCGGTCTGCATCCAGGGCAATCTCGACCCGATGCGGCTGGTCGCCGGCGGGGCGATGCTGGACGAGGGGGTCGACGCGATCCTGTCGAACCTGAACGGCGGCCCGTTCGTGTTCAACCTCGGCCACGGGATCGTGCCGGAAACGCCGATTGCCCACGTCGAGCGGATGGTGGCGCGGGTGCGCGGAACGGCCGGCTAGGGCCTTTCCGGTCGGACCGGCCTCGGCGATCCCTGGCCCGCGACCGGAATCGGAAGGCGGGCCCGGGGGCGACAACGACGAGCGGATTGCAATGGACAGCTTGTATCTCTGGCTGAAGGCCGCCCACATCTTTTCGGTCATCGCGTGGATGGCCGCGTTTCTCTACTTGCCGCGGCTGATGGTCTACCACGCCGACGCGGCGATCGGCTCCGACAAGTCGGAGACGTTCAAGGTCATGGAGCGGCGGTTGCTGCGCGGCATCATGACGCCGTCGATGATCGCCACGTGGATCTTCGGCATCGCGATCGCCACGATGGGCGGCTTCTGGACCTCCGGATGGCTGCACGGGAAGCTGCTGCTGGTGCTGGGCCTGTCGGCGATGCACGGAATCTGCGCCGGATGGGTGCGCGCGTTCGCCGAAGACCGCAACACGCGCTCGAGCCGCTTCTACAGGTTGGTGAACGAGATCCCGGCGGTTGCGCTGGTCTTCATCGTGCTTCTGGTGGTCCTCAAGCCGTTTTAGTCGCCGATTGCGCCTTGCGGTCTTGAAGGTTGCGTTCGAAGCGACTATTAGTAAGCGTCTCCGAATTAGCAGACCTGCATCCGGGCACTGGCTCGGATGCGTCAGCGGTAGCCGCGCTCAGCATTTACCCGCTCCCCGATCTGCACCCATCCTCCATCTTATGTTCACTCGGTCGCTCCGAGCGATCGCAGTTTAAGGAATGCCCCATGCGGGAGATGAAGCTTCAAGAGCTCAAGTCTAAATCTCCGCCCGATCTCATTGCATTCGCCGAAGAGCTGGAAGTCGAAAACGCCAGCACTTTACGCAAACAAGAATTGATGTTCGCCATCCTGAAGCA
Organism: Amorphus suaedae; assembly: GCF_053629675.1. Lineage (NCBI taxonomy): Bacteria > Pseudomonadati > Pseudomonadota > Alphaproteobacteria > Hyphomicrobiales > Amorphaceae > Amorphus > Amorphus suaedae. The sequence continues at coordinate 3,036,225 of NZ_JBRJIT010000001.1, forward strand.
GCTGGCGGCGGCCGAAGTCGATATCATCGGCGAAGGTGTCGTCGAAGTGCTGCAGGACGGCTTCGGATTTCTGCGCTCTCCCGATGCCAACTACCTGCCGGGACCGGACGACATCTATGTGTCGCCGTCGCAGATCCGTCGCTTTTCGCTGCGCACCGGCGACACCGTCGAAGGCCAGATCCGCAGCCCGAAAGAGGGCGAGCGCTATTTCGCGCTCCTGAAGGTCAACACCATCAACTTCGCCGAGCCGGAGCAGGCGCGGCACAAGATCCACTTCGACAACCTGACGCCGCTCTATCCGGACGAGCGCTTCAACATGGAGCTCGAGGTTCCGACCTCGAAGGACATGTCGACCCGGGTGATCGATCTGGTGGCGCCGCTCGGCAAGGGCCAGCGCGCGCTGATCGTGGCGCCGCCGCGCACCGGCAAGACCGTGCTGCTGCAGAACATCGCCCACTCGATCACCTCCAACCACCCCGAGTGCTATCTGATCGTGCTTTTGATCGACGAGCGGCCGGAAGAAGTGACGGACATGCAGCGCTCGGTGAAGGGCGAGGTCGTCTCCTCGACCTTCGACGAACCGGCGGTGCGCCACGTCCAGGTGGCGGAAATGGTGATCGAGAAGGCCAAGCGCCTGGTCGAGCACGGCCGCGACGTGGTCATCCTGCTGGATTCCATCACCCGCCTCGGCCGCGCCTACAACACCGTGGTGCCGTCGTCGGGCAAGGTGCTGACCGGTGGTGTCGACGCCAACGCCCTGCAGCGCCCGAAGCGCTTCTTCGGCGCGGCGCGCAACATCGAGGAAGGCGGCTCGCTGACCATCATCGCGACCGCGCTGATCGACACCGGCAGCCGCATGGACGAAGTCATCTTCGAAGAGTTCAAGGGCACGGGTAACTCCGAAATCATCCTCGACCGGAAGATCTCCGACAAGCGCGTCTTCCCGTCGCTGGACGTCACCCGCTCCGGCACCCGCAAGGAAGAGCTGCTGGTTCCGGCCGACAAGCTCAAGAAGACGTTCGTGCTGCGCCGCATCCTCAACCCGATGGGCACCGTCGACGCGATCGAGTTCCTGCTCGACAAGCTGCGCCAGACGAAGAGCAACAGCGACTTCTTCGATTCCATGAACACCTGATCCGCGCGACCTGCCGGTCACGCACGATCTCAGAAGGCCCGCCGGCGATCCGGCGGGCCTTTTTCGTTTCGACCAGGTGCGGTCCGCTCAGCCGGCGGTGCCGAGGAGCTGCCGCAGGCCGTCCGCGTCGGTGACCGGCAGCGAGCACTCGGTGGCGCTGCAGACATAGGCCGTGGGGTTGCCCTCCAGCGCCGGCTTGCCGGCGGCGGGATGGCTGGCAGGCAGGCCGGACGTCGAGGCCAGCACCGTGCGCACGATGCTCGGGTCGGCCTTGTCGCGGGACGCGCGAACGAGCGGCGCCGGATCGCTCCCTTCGGGCGCGACGATGACGACCGCCGTGGGCCGCAGCCGGAAATCGAGCCCGTTGAAGAGGCTCGCGGTGGCGAAGATGTTGGCGATCATCGCGCCGGAATGGGCGGAAATCAGCGCATCGGCGCGGTCGCGATAGGCGCTGTCGCCGGTGCGCAGCCAGAGCTCCACCAGGGCATCCAGCGCCAGCCCGTTGCCGTTGGGCACGGCCTCGTCGGCCGGGCTTCGCGGCCGGATGATCAGCGCCTCGGCGTCGTCGGCGGTCCAGAAGTAGCCGCCGTCCTCGCCATCCCAGTAGTGGGCATCGAGCACCGCGATGAAGCGCCGGGCATCGGCGAGGTAGGCGGGGTCTTGGGTGGCGTCCAGTAGCGCCAGGGCGGCGCGGGCCATCGCCGCGTGGTCGGTGGCGAGGCCGGGAAAGACCAGCTTTCCCGCGCGGTAGGAGTGGCCGAGCCGGTCCCCGCGGGTCATCGTGTCGAGGATCGCGCGGTAGGCGGTCTGCGCGCGGGCGAGCCACTCGGGCCGGTCGAACGCAACCGCGGCGCGGGCGAGTGCGGTGATCGCCAGGCCGTTCCAGTCGGCCAGCACCTTGTCGTCGCGGCCCGGGCGGACGCGGGCCGCACGGGCTTCCAGCAGCCGTTCCCGGTCGCGCGCCAGCCGCGCCTCGGTCTCCGCGTCCTTCAGCCGGTCGTCGGCGAGGCGGTTGAGGATGACGTGGCCTTCCCAGTTGCCCGACGGCGTGACGTCGTAGGCCGCGCCGAAGACCGCCGCCTCCTCCGCGCCGAGGACCGCCTCGATCTCCGCCTGGCTCCAGACGTAGAAGCGCCCCTCCTCGCCCTCGCTGTCGGCGTCCAGGCTGGAGGCGAAGGCGCCCTCCTCGGTGGTCATCTCGCGGTCGAGGAAGCCGATGGTCTCGCTCACCCGGGCGGCGAACAGCGCGTCACCGGTCTCGATCCACGCGCGCACGAGCAGATCGAGCAGCAGGGCGTTGTCGTAGAGCATCTTCTCGAAGTGCGGCGCCAGCCAGCGCTCGTCGACGGAATAGCGGGCGAAGCCGCCGCCCAGATGGTCGTAGATGCCGCCCTGGGAGATCCGGCGCAGCGCCAGGAGGACCGCATCACGGGCCGGCGGGTTGCCGGTCCGGCAATAGGCGCGCCAGAACATGTCGAACAGCATGGCGTTCGGAAACTTCGGGGCGCCCTGGGTGCCGCCGTTCACCGGGTCGATGACGGTGAACAGCTGCTTGACCGCCTCATCCACCATCTCCAGCGACAGCTCCGGACCGGGCCGCGGGCGGGACTCCAGCCGCTGGCGCAGGGAATCGCGGTTGGCGTCGATGGTGCTGCGGTCGCTGCGGAAGGTTTCGGCGACCGCTTCCAGCACCTGGACGAAGCCCGGGCGGCCGTATTTCGGCTCCTTCGGGAAATAGGTGCCGCCCCAGATGGGCTCGCCGTCGGAGGTCAGGAACATGGTCAGCGGCCAGCCGCCCTGCTCTCCGATGGCGTGCAGCGCCGACATGTAGATCTGGTCGATGTCGGGCCGTTCTTCGCGATCGACCTTGATGTTGATGAAGTTGCGGTTCATCACGCTGGCGACGTCGGCGTCCTCGAAGCTCTCGTGGGCCATCACGTGGCACCAGTGGCACGCGGCATAGCCGACGGAGAGCAGGATCGGCTTTCCGCTCGCCCGCGCCTCGTCGAGGGCGGCGGCGGACCACGGGCGCCAGTGGACCGGATTGTCGGCGTGTTGCAGGAGGTAGGGGCTCGTCTCGTGTCGAAGCTGGTTGTCGCTCATCCTCGCCTCGTGCGGTTCGGATCCGGGAACGGATCGGTCGAGTTTGACCCCTCCCTAACGCATTTCGGCCCGAGACCGAAACGATCGGCCCCGGGGGCACGCACACAACCTATTGACGCCAGTGCCGTTTCCGGGCGGCGCGACCTCCAGACCCGCCCGCGAACGGAACGCGAGGTCCCCGATGCGCGATGAGATGACCGGCCCGGCCGACACCATCGTCGCGCTCTCCTCCGGCGCGCTGCCGGCCGGGATCGCCGTCGTGCGGGCCAGCGGGCCGGCGGCGCTGACGCTGGCGGCGGCGGTCGCCGGCTCCTGCACCCCGGACCGGCGGGTGCGGCTCGCGACGTTTCGCGATCCCATCACCGGCGAGGCGATCGACCGGGGGCTGCTGCTGGTGTTTGCAGGCCCGGACACCGTCACCGGCGAGGACCTGGTCGAGTTTCACTGCCACGGCGGGCCCGCGGTGGTGCGGGCGCTGATCCGCGCGCTGGTGGACGCCGAGGGCGTGCGGCTCGCCGAGGCGGGCGAGTTCACCCGACGCGGCTTCCTGAGCGGGAAGCTCGATCTCTCAGCCATCGAGGGGCTTGCCGACCTGCTTGCGGCGGAGACGGAAAGTCAAAGAAAACAGGCACTTAAGCACTCGATCGGGTTTATTTCCGGCGAGGTCGAGGCGTGGCGGTCGCGCCTGCTGCGCGCGCTGGCGATGCTGGAGAGCAGCCTCGACTTCGCCGACGAGGACGACGTGCCGGACGATGCCGATGTGGCGGCACTCGCCGATGTGCGGGCGATGGCCGACGAAATCGCCGCCGAGCTTGGCCGGGGCGACCGCGGAGAACGGCTGCGCCGCGGGCTGGAGGTGGCGATCGTCGGGCCGCCCAACGCGGGCAAGTCGAGCCTGCTGAACGCTCTCGCCCGCCGCGACGTCGCCATCGTGACGTCGGTGCCGGGCACGACCCGGGACGTGCTGGAGGTCGACCTGGATCTGGGCGGGTATCCCGTGCGGCTGCTCGACACCGCCGGACTGCGCGAGACCGAGGACCCTGTGGAGGCGGAGGGCATCCGCCGCGCCCACGACCGGGCCGCGTCGGCCGACGTGCTCCTGCTGCTGGTGCCGCCGGGGGAGACGCGTGTTTCACGTGAAACATTCGCCAGCCATCGGAGCGTGCTGCGGGTGGCGACGAAGGCCGACCTCGCCGACGGCGCCGCGCGGACCGACGCCGACGTCGCCGCATCGGTGGTGACCCCGGGCGGGCTCGCCGAGCTGATCGCCCGGCTGGAGACGCTGGCGCGCGACACGCTCGCCGGCGGCGAGGACATGCTGGTCACCCGGGAGCGGCACCGGACCGCCCTCACCGACGCGGAATCCGAACTCCGCTGGTCGCTGGCGCCCGACATGCCCACCGAGGCGCGCGCCGAGCATCTGCGCCGGGCCGCCGTCGCGTTCGGACGGCTGACCGGCCGGATCGACGCGGACGAGGTGCTCGGGGCGATCTTCTCGACCTTCTGCATCGGCAAGTAGGCGGGCACGGCGGGACGGCACGCCGGCCGCGCCTTTGACCCGGGCCGGCGGGTGGGCTAAATCACCCCACTCAACACGTACAGGGATCCACCGCCGTGGCGGACAGCTTCGACGTCATTGTGATCGGGGGCGGACACGCCGGCTGCGAAGCGGCGGCCGCCGCCGCGCGCGCCGGCGCGCGCACCGCGCTCCTCACCCTGTCGGCCGGGACCATCGGCGTGATGTCGTGCAACCCGGCCATCGGCGGGCTCGGCAAGGGCCATCTGGTCCGCGAGATCGACGCGCTGGACGGTCTGATGGGGCGGGCCGCCGATGCGGCCGGGATCCAGTTCCGGGTGCTGAACAAGCGCAAGGGCCCGGCGGTCCAGGGGCCGCGGGCGCAGGCGGACCGCGCGCTCTACAAGGCGGCAATCGCCGATCTGCTCGCCGGCCAGGCGGGGCTGGAGATCGTCGAGGGCGAAGCCCACGACCTCGTTATCGACGGCGGCGCGGTGAGCGGCGTGACGCTGGCCGACGGGCGGACGCTCCGCGCCGGCGCCGTGGTGCTCACCACCGGCACCTTCCTGAACGGGCTGATCCACATCGGCGACCGGCGGTTTCCGGCGGGGCGAATGGGCGAGGCGCCGTCGACCGGCCTTTCGAAGACGCTCGGCGCCCAGGGCTTCCGGCTGGGGCGCCTGAAGACTGGCACGCCGCCGCGCCTCGACGGCCGCACCATCGACTGGGGCATGCTGGCGGAGCAGCCGGGCGACGATCCGCCGGTGCCCTTCTCGGCGCTGACCTCCCGGATCACCACGCCGCAGGTGCCCTGCCACATCACCCGCACGACGCCGGCGACCCACGCGGTCATCCGCGACAATCTCGGCCGCTCGGCCATGTATTCCGGCAACATCGAGAGCGTCGGGCCGCGCTACTGCCCGTCGATCGAGGACAAGATCGTGCGCTTCGGCGAGCGCGACGGGCACCAGATCTTCCTGGAGCCGGAAGGACTTGACGATCCCACCGTCTACCCGAACGGCATTTCGACCTCGCTGCCCGAAGACGTGCAGCACGCCTTCCTCGCGACGATCCCGGGGCTGGAGCGGGTCACCGTGCTGCGGCCGGGCTACGCCATCGAATACGATCACGTCGACCCGACCGAGCTGCGGCCGACGCTGGAGACCAAGCGGTTGGCCGGCCTGTTCCTGGCGGGCCAGATCAACGGCACGACGGGCTACGAGGAGGCGGGCGCCCAGGGGCTGGTGGCCGGCCTCAACGCGGCGCGGCGCGCCGGCGGCGCCGAGGGCGTCGTGTTTGGCCGTGAGGACGCCTATCTGGGCGTTATGATCGACGACCTGGTGACGCGCGGCGTCAGCGAGCCCTATCGGATGTTCACCTCGCGGGCGGAATACCGGCTGAGCCTGCGCGCCGACAACGCCGACCTGCGCCTCACCGACCGCGGCATCGCGCTCGGGATCGTCGGCGGCGCGCGGGCCGAGGTGTTCGGCGGCCGGCGCGATGCGCTGGCGGCGGGCCGGGCGCTGCTCGACGGGCTCACCCTCACCTCGTCGGCCGCCGCCGCCGCGGGCTTCCGGGTCAACCAGGACGGACGGCGGCGCTCGGCGTTCGAGCTCCTGCGCTTCCCGGACGTGACCATCGAGGCGCTGGCGGCGATCTGGCCGACCATCGCCGAAATCCCGGCGCCCGTGCTGGCCTCGCTGGTGATCGACGCCACCTACGCGGCCTATCTGGACAGGCAGAGCGCCGACATTTCGGCGCTGCGGGACAGCCAGACGCGGCGCCTGCCGGAAGATCTAGACTTCACCGCCATTCCGGGCCTCTCCGGCGAACTGCGCGAGAAGCTGCGGCGGGTGAAGCCGGAGACGCTGGGCCAGGCCGGGCGGATCGACGGGATGACGCCGGCTGGGCTGACGCTGCTCGCCGCCTACAGCCGGCGCCACGACGGCCGGCGCAGCGCCGCATGACCGCGATCGGCGACGGACCGGAGCTCGTCCGGGCGGCCCTGCCCGATGTTTCACGTGAAACACTGGAGCGGCTGGATGGCCTGGTGGCGCTGCTGCGCCGCTGGCAGCGGATCAAGAACCTGGTGGCGCCCTCGACGCTCGAGCACGTCTGGCAGCGCCACATCCTCGACAGCCTGCAGCTCACCGCGCTTGCCCCCAATGCGCGGCGCTGGATCGATCTCGGCAGCGGCGCCGGGTTCCCGGGGCTGGTGGTCGCGGCGGCGCTCGCCGGCAGTCCGGGGGCCGCGGTCCATCTTGTCGAGGCCAACGGGCGCAAGGCGGCGTTCCTGAGGACGGCCGCGCTGGAGCTGAAGCTGCCGGCCACCGTGCACGCGGCGCGGATCGAGGATGCCGGCCGAAGCATCGCCGACGCGTTCGACGTCGTCACCGCCCGCGCGCTCGCCCCGTTGCCGCGCCTGCTGCCGCTGATTTCGCCGTTCGTCGCGCGCGGCGCGGTGGCGCTTCTCCACAAAGGCGGCGATTTCGCTGCGGAAGTAGGCGAAGCGCGTACCGAATTCGACTTCGATCTGGTAGAACATCCGAGCGTGTCAGATCCCGCGGGGCGGATCCTGGAGGTCCGGGGGATCGCGCCCCTGTCCGCTGAACGGAATGGCTCATGAGTTCATTGCCGAAATCGCCGCGCGTTCTCTCCGTCGCCAACCAGAAGGGCGGCGTGGGCAAGACGACGACGGCCATCAACCTCGGAACCGCGCTGGCGGCGATCGGCGAGGAGGTCCTGATCATCGATCTCGACCCCCAGGGAAACGCCTCCACCGGGCTCGGCATCGACCGCAAGGCGCGCGCGCGATCGATCTACGACGTGCTGGTCGGGGAGGCGCAACTGCCTGACGTCATTACGAAAACGGCGGTGCCGCGGCTGTCGATCGCGCCGTCGACCCAGGATCTTCTGGGCCTCGACCTGGAGATCGGAACCGAAGCCGACCGCGCCCAGCGGCTGCGCAACGCGATCTTTTCGCTGGCCGAGGCGGTCGACGCCGGCGACGAGCGCGCCGGGCCGTTCACCTACGTGCTTGCCGACTGCCCGCCGTCGCTGACGGTGCTGACCATCAACGCGCTCGCCGCCTCGCACGCCGTCGTCGTGCCGCTGCAGTGCGAGTTCTTCGCGCTGGAGGGCCTGAGCCAGCTGATCCGCACCGTCGATCAGGTGAAGGCCGGGCTCAACCGCGAGCTCTCCATCCACGGGATCGTGCTGACCATGTACGACGCCCGCAACAACCTCGCCAACCAGGTCGTCCAGGACGTGCGCGACACCATGGGCGACGTCGTCTACGAGACGGTGATCCCGCGCAACGTGCGCCTGTCCGAGGCGCCGTCCCACGGCAAGCCGGCGCTGCTCTACGATCTCAAGTGCGCGGGAAGCCAGGCCTATCTGCGGCTCGCCTCGGAGGTGGTCCAGCGCGAGAAGCAGATGCGGGCGCGGGCAGCGGCCCATGCGTAAGGTCCTGTCGCACAAGGCAAAGGGGGGCGTTGGCCATGGCTGAGGATCCCCAGAAGAAGCGCCTCGGGCGGGGGCTTGCCGCGCTGCTCGGCGACGTCGAGCCCGAGCGGGTCAGCGAGGAGGACACGCGCGGGCTGCGCCGGGTGCCGATCGACCTGATCGCCCGCAATCCGCGCAATCCGCGGAAAAGCTTCGACGAGACCGACCTTGCCGATCTCGCCGCCTCCATCAAGGACCGCGGCGTGGTGCAGCCGATCCTGGTGCGGCGCCAGCCCGGCTCTTCCAAGGGCTACGAGATCATCGCCGGCGAGCGGCGCTGGCGCGCGGCCCAGAAGGCCGGGCTGCACGAGATCCCGGTGGTGGTGCGCGATGCCGACGATCGCGAGGCGCTCGAGCTGGCGATCATCGAGAACGTCCAGCGCTCGGACCTCAACGCCATCGAGGAGGCCGAGGGCTACGAGCGCCTGATGGGCGACTTCTCCTACAACCAGGCACAGCTCGGCTCGGTCATCGGCAAGAGCCGCAGCCACGTCGCCAACACGCTGCGTCTGCTGAAGCTGTCGCCGAAGATCCGCGGCTTCGTGGTCGAAGGCACGCTGTCGGCCGGCCACGCCCGCGCGCTGCTGACGGCGGAAGACCCCGAGGGGCTCGCCGAGCGGATCGTGCGGCAGGGGCTGTCGGTGCGCGACGCCGAGCGGCTGGCGGCGGAGAAGATCCAGGCCGCCAGCACCGTGGAGGCGCGCCCCGTCCGCAAGGACGCCGACACCCGCGCGCTGGAACGTCGGCTGTCCGTCGCCCTCGGCCTCACCGTCACGCTGGCGCACCGCCAGTCCGGCGCCGGCGAGCTGAAGGTCCGGTACCGCACGCTGGAGCAACTCGACGAGGTCGTGCGGCGGCTGGAAAACGACGACGCCTGACGGGCGGCGGGGGCCTGCGACCTTTAGCTTGAGGGCCCGGAAAGCGGTCGAAAGCCGGCAAAGTAAGCCGTCTAATGACCGCCCGCGATCACCGTATTTCCCAGCTTTTCCGCAGGTCCTCGCCGCTCGCGAGCGCATAGCCCGCGCCCCGCACCAGCCCTGCCGTGACGGCCACCAGGGCGGCGTTGTCCGGGGCGATCGCGCCGTCGGGCAGCGCCTCGTTGTTCTCGAAGCCGACGCGGACGTGCCCGCCGAGATACGCGCCGGTGGCGACGCACGCCGCCTCGCGCGGCCCGAACGCGCAGACGCTCCAGTGGCCGAAGCGGGGCTGCCCGGGTGCCAGGAACGGCAGCAGGTCCGCAGGCTCCGAGCGCTGCCCCTCGGTGTAGCGGCCGAGCACGTAGAGCACCGGGATGTCGTCGAAGGGCACGACGCCGCGTCGGATCAGCTCGGCGAGGCGGACCGCCTCCTCCGGTGCGTAGAGGATGATCTGCGGGGCGATCGCCTCCCGCCTCATGAAATCGAGGAGCCCGCCGAACGCGGCCTCGTGCGCCGCGTCGGGCGCGAGTTCGCGCAGCGCCAGCGACGCCGCCTCGGGCCGCACGTCGCGCACCACGGCGATCTGGGCCTCCGGCGCATAGCGTCCGAGGGCCTCGGTGGTGATCTGCACGACGATCGCCTCGCCGACGGCTTCGCGGATCGCCACGGTCGCGTCGCGGTAGGCGCCGGCGTCCAGGAGATGGCCGCCGTCGCGGTCGCGCACGTGGACGTGGATCATTGCCGCGCCCGCCTCGACCGCCGCCCGCGCGGTCGCTCCGAGCTCCGCCGGCGAGATCGGGATCGCCGGGTGGTCGGATTTCGTCTTGCGCCCGCCGTTCGGCGCCACCGCGATCGCCACCGGCCGGCCGGCCGCGTTTCCTGATCCCATTTGTCGTCCCGCCCTTAAAAAAAATTCCGCGACCGATGTCACACGCGCCGGTGCCGCCTCGTCCTGTTGGCATCGACCATCCCCTTTGACCATCGGAGAGACATCATGAAAAGCCGTCTCGACTTCGTCGCCGCAGCGCCCGAAGCTGTCGACGCCATGCGGCGCATGGAAATGTTCGTGCAGGGGTGCGGACTGGAAAAGAGCCTGATCGAGCTGGTGAAGACACGCGCCTCGCAGATCAACGGATGCGCCTTCTGCCTGCACATGCACACCCGCGACGCCCGGGAGGCGGGCGAAACGGAGGAGCGGCTCTACCTGCTCTCCGCCTGGCGGGAATCGCCGCTCTACACGGCGCGGGAGCGCGCGGCGCTCGCCTGGACCGAGGCGCTGACGCTGGTCGCCGAGAGCGGCGCCTCCGACGCGGACTACGAGCGGATCGCGGCGGAGTTTTCCGAGAAGGAACGGGTGAACCTCTCCCTCCTGATCGGGGCGATCAACGTGTGGAACCGGCTGGCCGTCGGCTTCCGGTCGGTGCATCCGGTCGACCAGCCGCGGCTGGCGCGGGCGGGCTGAGGACCTGAGATGGCGATGGACGACGAGCTGGCGAGCGTCTTCGAGGCCAACCGCAAACGGCTGTCGGCCATCGCCTATCGCATGCTCGGCTCGGCCGCCGAGGCGGCCGATGTCGTGCAGGACGCGTTCCTGCGCTGGCACGGGACCGACCGCGGCCAGGTCGCCGATCCGGGCGCCTACCTTGCCCGCATCGTCACCCGCCTATGCCTGGACCGGCTCAAGGAGGCCCGGCACCGGCGGGAAACCTATGTCGGCACCTGGCTGCCGGAGCCGCTGGTCACCGAGGCGGGACTGACGGTCGCGCCGGCGGACGGCGTGGCGGACGACGTCTCGTTCGCCCTCCTCCTCGCGCTGGACCGGCTGTCGCCGCTGGAGCGGGCGGCCTTTCTCCTGCACGACGTCTTCGATGTCGGCTTCGACGAGGTGGCGTCGATCCTGGACCAGTCGCCCGCATCGTGCCGGCAGCTTGCGAGCCGCGCCCGCCGCCACGTCCGGCAGGAGCGGCCGCGCTACGCACCCGATCCGGCCGAGCGGCAGAGCATCGCCGATGCCTTCTTCGACGCCGTCCGGTCGGGAGACAGCGGCGCGCTCGGCCGTCTTCTGGCGGAAACCGCAACGCTGCATTCGGACGGCGGCGGGCAGAAGGCCGCCGCGCTCAACGTGCTGTCCGGCGCCGTCCGGATCGCGCGCTTCCTGGTGGGCGTGAACCGGAAATGGGGGCAGGAGCCGCCGCTCCACGTGCGCCGGCTCGAACTCAACGGTCTGCCGGGGCAGCTGAGCGTCGAGCACGACGGCACGGTGCAGACCGTGGCGCTGGGGATCGACGGGGGGCGGATCGCGGAGATCTACATCGTCCGCAACCCTCAGAAGCTCGCCCACCTGGCGCCCCTGCTGCCCGCGCGTCTGGCGCCGGGTGGCACGTGAGGGGTCTCAGGCGGGGGCGAGCCCGGCGATCGCGGCGAGCCGGTCGCCGTCGCGCACCACCAGCGTGCGTCCCTTCCAGCTGAGGCAGTCCATGCCCGAAAGCCGCCTGAGCGTCTTGTTGGTGTGGACCAGCGACAGGCCGAGCGTGTCGGCGAGATGCTGCTGGGTCAGCGGAAACTCGACCCGGCCGTCCCGTTCCAGCCCGAGCGACTTCAGCCGCTGGACGAGCGTCCAGATGATGTAGGCCACCCGTTCCAGCGCCGACCGGCGGCCGAGCGTCAGCAGGTGCTCGTCGAGGGCACGCTCCTGCAGGCTGGCGAGGTGCGCCACCGCCTCGACGGGGTCGCGGCCGGCCTGCGCGAAGCTGTCGGCAAACAGGCTCGCGAGGGAATAGTTGGCGTAGCGCACCGGCGTCAGGGTCTCCACCCCGTGATCGACCCACGACAGCGTCGCCGCCTGGAATCCCGCCAGATCGCCCGGAAGCAGGTAGGTCAGGATCTGCCTGCGCCCGTCGGGCAGCGTCTTGTAGCGAAAGGCCCAGCCCTCGCGCAGGATGAAAAGACCGACGGCGGCAGCACCTTCGCGAAAGAGCGTCGCGCCCGCGCGCGCCACGCGTTCGAAGCCGGAACCCGGCATCTCGGTCGGACGGTCCGACTCCATGGGGCATTCTTGAATGGTCATCTCGGTGCCGGTGACAGATCACCGTCTCTCTTCTTCAGCTCTCTTATCTCGACGAAGACAACATCTGAAGCCGAGCCCGGGTTCCACTGTGTCGAGTTCATGGTCGGAATGCGGATAGATCAAGAACGACTGGCTCGACCGGATGACGCCGGGGCCGACGACACGGGCTCGGGGCGGTTGCACCTCAAAGGTAAGGCGAAGGCAAGTAACGGGGCTCTGCGGGGGCGGCCGTGTCTCTCCGGGTGACGTGCGAAGGGTGACGAAACTTTCCGGGGCGATGCGGGTTCGCCGTCAGGGCGGGGCGCGGCAACCGGACAGAGGCTCGCTAATGGCTTCGGGGAAAACGGAAGAGCCTACCGTAAAGGGGCTTCTACGCAGCGCGGGCACCACCTACGCCGAGGAACTCGGCATCGATCTTGCGAAGAACACGCCGTCGCCGCTCTTCCGCTGGCTGTGCGCGTCGCTGTTGCTGAGCACGCGGATCTCGGCGGATCTGGCGATGAACGCCGCGAGGGAGCTTGCCCGAGCCGGCTGGAGGACCCCGGAAAGGATGGCGGCCGCCACGTGGGAACAGCGCACGAAGGTCCTGAACGAGGCCGGCTACGCGCGCTACGACGAGAGCACGTCGCGGCGGCTCGCGGAGGTAGCCGAGACGATCCTCGACACGTACGGCGGCGATCTCCGCCGGCTGCGCAAGAAGGCGGAAGGCAACCCGGAGCGGTTGAGAGACCTCTTGAAGGCGTTCAAGGGGATCGGCGACGTCGGCGCCGACATCTTCTGCAGGGAAATTCAGGCGGCGTGGCCGGAATTCTATCCCTTCGTCGACCAGAAGGCCCTCGACAGCGCCCGAAAGCTCGGGCTCGCCTCCTCGAGGGAGGCGGTGGCCGGGCTGGTGCCGAGGAAGGATCTGCCCCGGCTGCTGGCTGCCCTGATCCGCACCGATCTGTGTCGCTGACGCCGAAGGGCGCCCTCTCCAGTTCCGTCTCGCCGCCGCTTTGACCCGCGCCCGCGGGACCTGCGGCCTCCGTCCTCCGGCAAGAAGGACCGAACGATGATCCCCACCTGGCTCAACTGGCTTTCCGCGATCTCCCTGGCCCTCGGTTTCGTGTCGGCGGCAATCATCGCGGCGGACGAAGCCCGTCACCCCCAGCACATGTGGATCATGAACCTCGTCTGGCCGCTCATCGCGCTGTCGGGGAGTGGCCTCGCCCTGTGGGCCTACTTCAAGGTCGGCCGCAACATGGGTCACGGTCACCACGGCGGCCACGACGACGAAGCCGAGGGCGCGTCGTTCGCGGTCTCCGTCGCCAAGGGAACGTCCCACTGCGGCGCGGGCTGCACGCTGGGCGACATCGTGGCCGAATGGCTGCTCGTCGCCGTTCCCGTCATCGCGGTGTGGTTCGGCTGGCAGTCGCTGTTCGGAGAGAAGATCTTCGCCGTCTGGATCGTCGACTACATCTTCGCGCTGGCGTTCGGCATCGCCTTCCAGTTCTACGCAATCGCCCCGATGCGCGGGCTCGGGGTCTGGGAGGGCCTGTGGGAGGCGGCCAAGGCGGACGTGCTGTCGCTGACGTTCTGGCAGATCGGCATGTACGGCTTCATGGCCATCGCCCATTTCTGGATCTTCGGGGCACTGCTGGGCGTCACCCTCGAGGCCACCATGGTGACCTTCTGGTTCATGATGCAGATCGCCATGATCTGCGGCTTCATCACCGCCTACCCCATCAACTGGTGGCTCATCCGCGTCGGCATCAAGGAAGCCATGTAGGCGCCCGCATGGGAAAGGCCCGGCCGCTGGGAAGCGACCGGGCCCTTGAGTCTCAGTCAGGCCGCGGGGTTCACGCCCAGGTGGCGTGAACCTTCGGCTCGCGCTCCCAGAAGCGCAGCTTGCGGCAGGCGGTCACGAAGGCCTGGGCATCCTTCGCGGCCTTCAGCTCGGTGAAGCCGCCGTCCATGTCGGCCTTGAGGCCGGCCTTCTCGAACAGCGTCATCGCCGGCTTGGAGTAGGCGACGAACTTGGCGTGGGCGAAGGCGTCGTTGACGAAGTCCTTGGCGGTGGACTCGTTGGCGAGCATCTCCGCCCCGTCCGGGCCCGGCAGGATCGCCACGGCGTCGTACAGCACCGACGGGCCGCCGTTGATCTTCTGCTTCGCCTCGATCCAGGTGCCGTCGCTCGCCTTCACGCCGCCGACCATCGGCGCCACGAACTCGATCAGCGCGCCTTCCTTCTCCAGCGCCGTCTTCAGCGCCTTTACGAGCGCGATGTCGGTGCCGTCGGTGACCAGGCAGCCCACCTTGCGGCCCTTGAAGCTCTCCGGGCCGTTCAGGATGATCGACAGCTTCGGCGAGGCCTCGAGGTCCATGTTCGTCGGCTTCGCGGCATCCGCGGGCTTCGGCATCTCCCTGAGGCGCAGGCCCTTGGCGACCTTCTCGGCGAGCTCCTTGTCGATGTTCAGAAGGTGGGCCACCACCCGCGACCGGATCGCGGGGGTCTCCACCTTCGACAGCTCGAAGGTGAGCGCCGCGGCGATATGGGTCTGCTCGATCTCCGTCTGGGAGATGTAGAACTGCCGCGCCTGGCTGTAGTGGTCGGAGAAGCGTTCCGACCGCACGCGTCCCTTGTCCGCGTCGATGGTCTCGGGATGCGAGCGGAAGCCCTTTTCGCTCTCGCGCGGCCCGCCGATTTCCGGGCCCCAGGAGTTCGGCTCATAGTTCGCCCGCCCGGTCGGGTTGGTGAACGCCATGTGGCCGTCCTGCTGGAAGTGGTGGAACGGGCAGCGCGGCGCGTTGATGGGCAGGTGGGTGAAGTTCGGGCCGCCGAGGCGCTTCAGCTGGGTGTCGAGGTAGGAGAAGTTGCGGCCCTGCAGCAGCGGGTCGTTGGTGAAGTCGATGCCGGGAACGATGTTGCCGGTCATGAAGGCGACCTGCTCGGTCTCGGCGAAGAAGTTGTCGACGCACCGGTCGAGCACCAGCCGCCCGACGATCCGGATCGGCACCAGCTCCTCCGGGATGATCTTGGTGGGGTCGAGCACGTCGAACTCGAAGCTGTCGGCGAAGTCGTCGTCGAACAGCTGCAGGCCGAGCTCCCATTCCGGATAGTCGCCCATCTGGATGGCGTCCCACAGGTCGCGGCGGTGGAAGTCCGGGTCGGCGCCGTTGAGCTTCAGCGCCTCGTTCCAGACCACCGACTGCAGCCCCTGCTTCGGCTTCCAGTGGAACTTCACGAAGGTGGATTTGCCCTCGGCGTTGATCAGCCGGAAGGTGTGGACGCCGAAGCCCTCCATGAAGCGGAAGGAGCGCGGGATCGTGCGGTCCGACATGATCCACATGACCATGTTCATCGCTTCCGGCATCAGCGACATGAAGTCCCAGAAATTGTCGTGCGCCGTCTGCGCCTGCGGGAAGCCGCGGTCCGGCTCCTGCTTGGCGGCATGGATCAGATCGGGGAACTTGATGGCGTCCTGGATGAAGAACACCGGGATGTTGTTGCCGACGAGGTCCCAGTTGCCCTCCTGCGTGTAGAGCTTCACCGCGAAGCCGCGCACGTCGCGGGCAAGGTCGGCCGAGCCCTTGTTGCCGGCGACGGTGGAGAACCGCACGAAGGCTTCGGTCTTCTCGCCGGGGCGCTGGAAGATGTCGGCGCTGGTGATGTCGGCGAGCGACTCGTAGGTCTCGAAGAAGCCGTGGGCGCCGAAGCCCCGCGCGTGCACGACGCGCTCGGGGATGCGCTCGTGGTCGAAGTGGAAGATCTTCTCGCGGAAGTGCTGGTCTTCCATCAGCGTCGGCCCGCGCGGACCGGCGCGCAGCGAGTTCTGGTCGTCGGAGACGGGCATGCCCTGCTGGGTGGTCAGCGCCGGAACGTCGCCCGAGGCCACCTGATGGGTTTCGCCGCCGGTGCCGAACAGGACCTTCTCGTCGGCGAACGTTGCGCTTTTCGGCTGAGTCTTGCGCTTTTCGGCCATGGAACCCTCGTTGGAATCGAATGCGGAATCGGCGATGTGCGCGCGGGCACGCGGCCGGCGTCGCAACAGGGCTCCAACAGTGGGTCCGGGGGAATGTTCCGGAGGGCGGGCAGATTCCTGGAAATGGTCCAGGGTGCGTCCGCATCGTGGCGCGGCCGGCAGATCCGGGCCGGCCTTCCGGGGCGCGGTCGTCCGCTCCCGGGCGCGGCGCGATCGCTCAGGCGGCCGGGTCGGGGTCGCGGTCCCGATCGCCCGTCGCCGCCGGCTGCGACGCAGCACGCGGCTCGCCGCGCTCCCACCGCAGGCGCTGCCAGAGCTCGGAGATGACGGCGCCGAAGCCGGCGATCAGGACCAGCGCCACCGCCAGGCCGCCCACGTAGGGTATCAGCACCGCGACGATGAGCACGAACAGGCCGGCGATCATCCAGCCGATCTGGCTCGCCCCGCCCGGATCGCCCGACCGCATCAGCCGGCGCACGACCAGCCCCACCGCCAATGACCCGGCGGCGAGCGCGAACAGGTTGGTGAGCGCGATCCCGGTCAGCACGGCGAGGCCGATCGGAAGGCCGACCACGGAAACGGTCGACACCCCCGCCAGAACGATGGCCGTCAGCAGAAGCGCCAAGCCGCGGCCAAGGTGGGGAAGCGGCCGGGCGACGATGCGCGTCGCGGCGGCGGTGCCGAAGGCGGAGAACGCGATCTGGACGCCCAGCAGCAGCACGATCACCGCCGTCAGCCAGGAGACGGCCAGGAAGATGCCGATGCCGATGAGGGCGAAGACGATGCGCCGCACGTTCGGCAGGTGCAGCTCGAGCCGCCGGACTTCGCCGCCGATGACGGCGCCGTCGGCGATCTCGGGCGGGCTGCCGCTGCGGTAGACCAGGTCGCCGCCGATCCGCGCGTCGGGCCCGACGACGATGCGCTCCGCCACGACGTCGACCTTGCCGTCGATGATCCCGTCGATGGTGATGGTTCGGGCGGCGGCGCGCAGCGTCCCGCCGATGCGGCCCCGCAGCGCGATCGTCTCGCCGGCCAGCCGCGCGTCGCCGACCACGAACCCGTCGGGCGTGATCGCGAACCGGCGCCCGACCGCCATCACGTCGTCCTCGACGCGGCCGCCGATCACCAGGCTCTCGGCGATGGAGATCAGGTCGGCGGTGGTGCCGCCGTTCAGCGTGACGCTGGCGCCGGCGACGATCGCGGTCCCGACGGTGGCTTCCTGGAACACGATGTCCCGGCCTGCGGCGAACACGTCGTCCGGGACGCGCGCGGTGATGGTGACCGTCCGCCCCGCCAGGAACTGCATGTCGTCGTTGTCGCGGGAGACGACGAGGTTCTCGCGGTCGGCCAGCGCCTGCAGCGGGCTTTCCTGGGCGAAGCCGGGGCCGATGGCGGCGGCGGTGAGGAGCGCGCCCACGAGCGCGACCGCGGCGCAAAGTGTCGCACGGTGCGCGCCCATCCGCGCGTTTCGTCGCCATGCGTTCATCGTCGCCCCCGATTCCCTCGCGAGGCCGGAGGTCTCCGGCCGCCGAGCGATCCTGCTACCGGGTCTTGCGAAGAATCAAGGTGCCGGCATCGCCGCCGGTGGCATCCTTGCCGTGCCGGCGCCGGAAAGCCTGGGATCTTGCGATCGTTGCGTTCGCCACCATCTCGTTGGGAGGGAGTCTGCCGCGTCGCTGCCGGCATATATGAGCAGCTTCTTTAGAATGAGTATAAGTCAAGTCGTCGAGAGGTCGCCGAGCGTAGTTCCGAGTTGTTCTAAATCAAGTCTGACGTTTTTCTCTTGACGCACGGCTCACTCACCGTGTTCCTTGTCCGCCGGGTCGAGCGGGTCGGTTGCGACCGCCCGTCAGTGTCTCCGAGGCGTCCATGATCGTTTGCTCTTGCAATGCTCTGTCGCACGACGACATCCGGGAAGCGGTGCTTCTCGTCCGCAAGGTGCGCCCGTACGGGCCGATCACCGTGGGCGAGCTCTACCGCGCCCTCGGCACGCGCCCGAAGTGCGGCACCTGCCTTTCCCATGCGACCGAACATGCCAAGCGCTACGACACCGCGGGCGGCGGCATGTGCTGCAAGTGCCCCGGATCCAAGTGCTGGTCCTGCGATCATGCCGTGTCCGAGGATGCGGCGCAGTCGGACGTCGTCGCCGCCTGAGGCGGATGACGCACCGCGCCCGCGATCGCCTTTCCGACTGCTCTTTCCCAGTTCAAGCACTGGTGATCGGTTGAACGATTCCAGATTCGGTCGGGAATAGTCCGCGATTCGAACGGTTTGAGCGTGAATACTTGAATTCTTCTAATTCGCTTCTTTCGCGGTGTGCTTGACACCGCCCGGGATGTCTTCGAGGAGTGCCCCCGGACTGTTTCGAGGGGGCGTTCGCGCCCCGATTGTTCTGGCTTGATGACGGAGTTGACGATGTCCCTGTCCTACCGGCGCAGCGGTGCTGCCGCTGCCATCCTCGCCCTCGCGTTCGGCGCCGCCACCGCGGCGTCCGCGGCCGACGTCGTCAACATTTATTCGTCGCGCCACTACGACAACGACGAGAAGCTGTACGCCGGCTTCGAGAAGGCGACCGGCATCCAGGTCAACCGGATCGAGGACAACGCCGACGTTCTGATCGAGCGGATGAAGAGCGAGGGCCGCAACAGCCCCGCCGACGTGTTCATCGCCGCCGATGCCGGCCGCCTGTGGCGCGCCGAGGAGGCCGGCCTGCTGCAGCCGACGGACTCCGAGTACCTCGTGTCGCGCATTCCCGATCACTACCGCCATCCGGACGGTCTGTGGGCGGGCTATTCCAAGCGCGCACGGATCATCTTCTACGACAAGGAGGGTGTGACCGAGCCGCCGCAGACCTACGACGAACTCGCCGACCCGAAGTACAAGGGCATGATCTGCACGCGCTCGAGCTCCAACGTCTACATGCTGTCGCTGCTCGCCTCGATCATCGAGAACGAGGGCTCGGAGAAGGCGGAGGCCTGGGCGCAGGGCGTGTGGGACAACCGGGCCCGCGATCCCCAGGGCGGTGACACGGACCAGCTGAAGGCGATCGTGTCCGGCGAGTGCGAGATCGTGCTCGCGAACCACTACTACTTCGTGCGCGGCGTTGCCGGCAACGTGCCCGGCCTGACCGGCGAGACCGACAAGATCGCGTGGGTCTTCCCGAACCAGGAGACCACCGGCACCCATGTGAACATTTCCGGCGCCGGCATGGCGGTGAACGCGCCCCATCCCGACGCCGCGCTGAAGTTCCTGGAATATCTGGCGACGCCGGAGGCCCAGGAATACTTCGCCGCCGGCAACTTCGAGTTCCCCGTCGTCGAGGACGTCGCGGAAGCCGGTCCGGTGGCCGACCTCGGCACGTTCAAGGAAGACACCATGAACCTGTCGAAGCTCGGCGAGAACCAGGCGGAAGCCCAGGAAATCTACGACCGCGTCGGCTACAAGTAGGCGCGCCGGCGATCAGCCACCGTCTGTCTCCGGGCGCCGCAAGGCCGCCCGGAGATGGAGGACGGACAGAAGCGCGGCCGTGGCCGCGGGTCCGACCAGAGCCAGGCTCAACCCGACCTTCAGAAAGCAGAAGCCACCAAGGACGGCGCCCAGCACGAGCGCCGTCCACGATGCGAGGTGGGGCGACCACGCGGTGGCGCCGGCCTTCCCGCTGAGATGACGGGCGAGGCCCAGGCCGGTCGACACCAGCGAACCGGTCACGAACGTGCTGCCGAGGGTCGTCCCGGCGACCGCCTGCCGGAGATTGTTCTGGGCGCCCATCGCGAAGGCCAGCGGCAAGAGGTGGGCCACGGAGACGTCGTCCCCGGCAGACGCGATGGCGACGCCGAGCATCAGGATCGCCTCGCCGGCCAGGATGGCGGCGCCCGCGACGCGCGGCGCGATCTCGACGAGGAACGCGCCCCCCGTCACCCCGGCCAGGAACAGCGCGATCAGCAGCGCGGCACTGACCGCGCCGGCAGCCCCGCCGCTCGCCAGCAAGGCGGCCATCTGCGTGGTGTTGCCGCTCATGAACGAGACGAAAAGACCGCTGAGCGCCAGATAGCCGATCGCGTCCACGAACCCGGCAAGCGCGACCAGCAGCAGGGCGGGTCCCAGCTGCCGCAGGACGATGGTCCATTCGGGGGGATCGGTTCTGTCCATCCTGACGGCGTTCATCCGTGCGCGGTCTCGACGACCGCCGTCATCCTAGCCGCAGTCCATGACGTTCGTCTCGGGGGGAAGCGGGCTCTTCCTTGCCGGCGCGAAGACCGCTCGAGCGATCGGATTGGGAGCCGTTCCCGATCGGCAAGCCGCTGCCGTCCGGCCGGAGAGCGCGTCAGCGCTGGCCCGGTCGGGCCCTGGCGATCTGGCGCGACAGCAGGATCACCGGCACGAGCCCGACGGCCATGATCACCAGCGAGGGCGTCGAGGCCTCGGCGAGCCGCTCGTCGGAGGCCAGCCGGTAGGCCTGGATCGCCAGCGTGTCGAAGTTGAACGGCCGCATGATCAGCGTCGCCGGCAGCTCCTTCATGATGTCGACGAAGACGATCAGCGCCGCGGTCAGGAGCCCGCCGGAGATCAGCGGCAGGTGCACCCGGAACAGGAGGCGGCCGGGCCCGGCGCCGAGCGTGCGCGCCGCCTCGTCGATGGACGGCGTGATCTTGCCGAGGCTGGCTTCCAGCGTGTTCAGCGCGACCGCCATGAAGCGGACCATGTAGGCGAACACCAGCGCCGCGATGGTGCCGGTGAGGATCAGCCCGGTGGAGATGCCGAAGGTGGCGCGCATCCACGCGTCCAGGCCGTTGTCGAAGGTGGTGAGCGGGATCAGCAGCCCGACCGCGATGATGGAGCCCGGCATCGCGTAGCCGAGGGAGACGAGACGGTTGGCCGACGTCGTCAGGGCGCCGGGGCGGCTGCGCGCCGCATAGGCGAGGATCAGCCCGACGGCGACGGTCGCCAGCGCGCCGCAACCCGCCAGCATGAACGAGTTCAGGATCAGCCCCACGTAGCGCCCGCCGAACAGGGCGTGGGCATTCAGAAAGGTGAGCCGGCCGAGAATGACCAGCGGCAGCAGGAAGCCCAGCACGATCGGCAGCGCGCAGGCGGTGGTGGCGAGCCAGGCGCGCGCGCCCCTGAGGGGATATTCCGGCAGGGTGTCGAAGCGGCGGCCGGAATCGAAGCCGCGCCGGCCGCGCTGCAGGCGCTCGGCCAGAAGCAGCAGGAAGACGACGCCCACCAGGTTGAGGGCGAGCTGCGCCGCGGCCACCCGGTCGCCCAGCGAGAACCACGCCCGGTAGATGCCGGTGGTGAAGGTCTGGACGCCGAAATGGGCGACGGTGCCGAAGTCGGCGAGCGTCTCCATCAGCGCCAGCGACACGCCCACCGCGATCGCCGGGCGGGCCATCGGCAGGGCCACCTTGAGGAAGGCGGTCCACGGGCTCCGGCCGAGCGTCCGCGCGACCTCGAGCGTGCACGCCGATTGCTGCAGGAACGCCGCGCGGGCGAGCAGGTAGACGTAGGGGTAGAGCACCAGCGTGAACATCAGCGCGGCGCCTTCGAGGGAGCGGATCTCCGGGAACCAGTAGTCGCGGGGTCCCCAGCCGGTCACCGCGCGCAGCCACGTCTGTACCGGTCCCGGGTGCTGCAGGAAGTCGGTGTAGGCGTAGGCGACCACGTAGGCCGGTGCGGCGAAGGGCAGGATCAGCGCCCACTCGAGGATGCGCTTGCCGGGAAACCGGCACATGGTGACCAGCCATGCCGTTCCGGTGCCGGTGACGAAGACCCCGGCGGTCACCGCGATCACCAGGAGGATGGTGTTCTCGACGTAGGTGGGAAGCACGGTCGAGGCGAGATGCGCCCAGGTGCCCGTGTCGGTTCCGAACGCGG
Organism: Amorphus suaedae; assembly: GCF_053629675.1. Taxonomy (NCBI): domain Bacteria; kingdom Pseudomonadati; phylum Pseudomonadota; class Alphaproteobacteria; order Hyphomicrobiales; family Amorphaceae; genus Amorphus; species Amorphus suaedae. Next base: position 3,058,303 of record NZ_JBRJIT010000001.1, read on the forward strand.
CGGCGACGACGGCGACCAGCGGCGACAGGAGCACGAGCGCCACCGCCATGGCCAGCCACGCCAGCCAGCCGAGGCGCCGGCGCGGGGCGGCGACCTCGCGCGGCCACGCGATCTCGGCGGCATCGGAGCGGGCGAGGTCCGTCATCGCGCGACCCCGCGCCGCGCGGCGTGCGGGCCGGCCGTGATGATCTGGACAGTCGAACGAGGCACGTGGAACATTCCGATACTGGGGAGCCTGCCGCGCACGCCGGGCCGTCCTCATCGACCGAGACCCGCGGTCCGCTGCCGGGAGGCCCGCGGCGGGCGGCCGGCCATGACGTCGGGCCATGACGCGGGCGCAACCCGCTTCATAGCGATGCGACAGCGGCAAGAAAAGACAATTGAACCCAGTCTTTTACTGGAATAATTCGAAAGTATTCCCTGCGGATCGACCAGTCGGCAGGATGGGATATGCGGCGAATTGACCTGCGATGGTCTGGGGATCCCGGCGGTCGCCCGCCGTCTGCCGGGATCCCTACGCCTGTTGCGGGCGGGGTTGCATCGCTCAGGACCGGTTGGACCCTTGCGTCCGGCCCGGCGGCGCATCACGTGAAATTCACAACGCTGGCCGTTCCCGACAGGCCCGGCCGCGATCAACCAAGGAGGTTCCCATGAAGGTCCCGTACGACACCCACATCGTTGTGGCGGATGGCTCGCGCGCGCTCTTCCTGCGCAATGCGGGAGACGACGGGTTGATCGACCTGAAGGTCTTCGACCAGGAGGAGATCGACAATCCGCCGACCCGGGAACAGGGAACCGACCGGCCGGGCCGCTTCAACGACGCCGGTCCCGGCCGCAGCGCGGTCGCCGACACCGACTGGCACGAGCTGGAGAAGGAGCGCTTCGCGCACCACCTGGCGGACCGGCTGCAGAAGCTCGTTCACAACAAGCCGCACACCAAGCTGATCCTGGTGGCCGCGCCGAAGATCCTCGGCGAGATGCGGGGGGCCCTGCACAAGGAGGTGGACGCCTGCGTGATCGGCGAACTCGCCAAGGACCTGACGCACCATCCGGTCTCCGAGATCGAGAAGATCGTGCACGCTAGCTGAGGCAAGGCGCGGGTCCGCTTGCCGGGGGCCGCGTCAGTCCCGCCAAAAGGCCGGCGACAGCAGCACCACGGCCGTCATGATCTCCAGCCGGCCGATGAGCATCATGAAGGCGAGGATCCATGTCTCAGCCTCGCCGAGCGGCCGGAAGTTGCCGGCCGGGCCGATGACGTTGCCGAGGCCCGGCCCGACGTTCGACATGGCCGTCACCACGCCGGTGAGCGCGGTGAGGAAGTCGACCCCAAGGCCGCACAGCACCAGCGTCATCACGCCGTAGATGCCGAAGAACGCCACCAGGAACGTCACGACGGACTCGAAGACGTCCTGGTCGATGTGCCGCTCGCCGTAGCGCAGCGGAATGACCGCGTTCGGATAGACGAGCCGGGCGAGCGCGCGCCGGAAGGCCAGCCAGATGATCAGCAGGCGGTAGATCTTGATGCCGCCCGCCGTGGACCCCGAACAGCCGCCGATGAAGGTCAGCAGGAAGAACAGGCCGACGGCGAAGGTGCCCCACAGGCTGTAGTCCTCCGACGCGAAGCCGGTCGTCGTGACGATCGAGACGATGTTGAAGGTCGACCGCGACAGCGCCTGGAAGAAATCGAGGTTGGAGTTGAGATACACCCAGATGCCGAGCAGCACGCAGACGATCGCGATCGCGGCAAGGTAGACGCGGACCTGCACGTCGCGGAACAGCGACAGCCGCCCCCGCAGCACGAACTCGACGTAGAGGACGAACGGCAGCGCACCGGCGAGCATGAACAGCACCGCCGCCCAGATCAGCCCCATGTTGTCGCCGAAGTAGCCGAACGAGGCGTCGTGGGTCGAATAGCCGCCCGTCGAGACGGTGGTCATCGCGTGGTTGATGGCATCGAACAGGTTCATGCCGAGCGCCGCGTAGACGAGGGCGCAGGCGGCCGTCAGCACGGCGTAGAACGCCATCAGCGCGGCGGTCAGGTTGACCATCCGCGGCACCGCCTTCTCCGACCGGTCCGAGGATTCGGTGCGGAAGAACTGCATGCCGCCGATCCGGAGGAACGGGAACAGGAACAGGCCGATGGCGACGATGCCGATGCCGCCGAGCCATTGCAGCATCGACCGCCAGATCAGGATCCCGCGCGGCAGGTTGTCGAGGCCGGTGAGGATCGTGGATCCCGTCGTGGTCAGGCCCGACATGGATTCGAAGAAGCCTTCGGCGGGCGAGATGCCGTAGGGCGACAGCCAGAACGGAATGGCGCCCACCACCGCGGTGACCAGCCAGAGCAGCGTCGTCAGGAGAAAGCCGAACCGCGGCGAGAACTTCGGCAGGGGCTGACGCATCGAGACGATGCCGAGGAGCGACACGGCGAACACGCCGATGCTCGAGCCCATGAAGACGACCCAGTCCTTGTTGCCGTCCGCGATGTCGATGAACGCCGGAATCAGCATCGCGACGGCGACGTGAAGGGCGAAGAAGCTCGCGATGTAGAGACTGGGACGAAAGTACTGGAGCGCCTGCATCGGCCCTCGGCCGTCACCTTGCTACTCGGACATCCGGTCCGACACGGGCGGTAAGCGGCCGCTTCCGGCCGGCGGATGCCGGCGCGCCAACCTGTGTGGCAGTGCGGCATTCGTTGGCGCCAGCATTAGCGGATCGCGACCCGCCCGACAACCGCCTGTGCGGAGCGGCTCCCTTCGGCTAGGCCTTTGTCGCAAAGACGTGCGAGTCTGGGTCCAGAACGCGCGGCAGGCTTGGCGTGGCGATTGCTTCGCGTTCGACCGGCAGGGAGGTGAATGACCGAATGGAACACGGCAGCGAGATCCCGTTCCTGCGGGAGGTCGTCATATTTCTGGTGACAGCCGGCGTCGTGGTTCCCCTGTTCCAGCGGCTTCGGGTCAGTCCCATCCTCGGCTTCCTCATCGCCGGCATCCTGATCGGCCCCTACGGCATCGCCCGGTTCGCCGGCGACTGGCCGTGGCTGCGGTACGCCACCATCCCCGACATCGAGGGCGTGTCGCACCTGGCCGAGCTGGGCGTGGTCTTCCTGCTGTTCATGATCGGCCTGGAGCTGTCGCTGCAGCGGCTGTGGGCGATGCGGCGCATGGTCTTCGGATTCGGCGCGCTGCAGGTGATCATCACCGGTGCGGTGATCTGGGCGATCGGCCGCTATGTCGGGCTCGACGGACCCGCGGCGATCGTCATCGGCGGCTGTCTGGCGCTCTCCTCCACCGCGATCGTCACCGAGCTGCTGGTGGAGCGCCGCCGCCTTGCCTCGCCACCCGGCCGCGCGGCGTTCTCGGTGCTCTTGTTCCAGGACCTCGCGGTTGTGCCCATCCTCTTCGTGATCGGGGCGTTCGGCACCGGCGAGGCGGACGGCCTGGTGGTCGATCTGCTGATCGCGCTGGTCGAGGCGGCGGTCGCCATCGGCATCATCCTGATCGCCGGACGGATCGTGGTGCGGCCGTTCCTCCGCTTCGTCGGCGCGCGCCGCAACCGCGAGGTGTTCACCGCGGCCGCGCTGCTGATCATCCTCGGCACCGCGGCGGCGACATCGTTTGCCGGCCTGTCGATGGCGCTGGGCGCGTTCCTCGCCGGCCTCGTCTTCTCCGACACCGAGTTCCGCCACCAGATCGAAGCCGACATCGAGCCGTTCAAGGGGCTGTTCCTCGGGCTGTTCTTCGTCTCCGTCGGGATGTCGATCGACCCCGCGTTCGTCGCCGGCCAGCCGTTGCTCATCGCGGCGCTGATCGTCGGCGTGTTCGTCCTCAAGGCGCTGGTGCTGATGGCGATCGCGCTGGCCGTCCGCCAGCCGCTGGCCATCGCGGTGGAAACCGGCCTGCTGCTCGGCCAGGTCGGCGAATTCGCGCTGGTCGGGCTCGGCGCGGCGACGGCGCTCGGCGTCATTCCGCCCGATGTGTCGGCGCTGCTGGTGGTGGTCGCCGGCGCCACCATGGCCCTCACACCGGTGCTGGCGCCGTACGCCGAAATGCTCGGCAAGCGCCTTGAGGTGCGCGATCTCAAGGCGCAGGTCGGCCGGCTGGAGTCGCGCCCGGAGGTGGCCGATCACGTCATCATCGCCGGGTTCGGCCGCGTCGGGCGGCTTCTGGGCGAAATCCTGGACCACCAGAAGGCGGCCTACATCGCCCTCGACGTGAACGGCCCGGCGGTGGCGTCGCTGCGCCGGGCGGGCGTGCCGGTCTATTTCGGCGACACCAGCCGGGTCGACGTCCTCAAGCGGGCGGGCATCGAGACCGCGTCGGCGGTCGTCGTGACGATGGACGACCCGGTGGCGGCGGAGAACATCGTGCGGGCGGTGCGCCGCGACGGGCACAAGGTGTCGATCATCGCGCGCGCCCGCGACCGCGCCCATGCCGAGCGGCTGTTCGCGCTGGGGGCCGACGAGGTGATTCCGGAGACGGTGGAGGCGTCGCTGCAGCTGGGCGAGGTCATGCTGCGCGGCCTCGGCCTGCCGCAGGATGCGGCGCGCACGCTGATCGGCGACCTGCGCGACAAGGAACGCGGGGCGCTGGAGGACTTCCGCCGGCCGCCGCGCCCGGGGGGCTGATCGTTTCCGGAGCGGACAGTCGGCTCAGGCCGTGGCGGCGGTGACGGCCTTCGGCGCGGGGGCCCGGTCGCCCTCGAGCCACTGGTCGAGGAAGTGCGTCAGCCACGTCCGCACGGCGGGATCGAACACCGGCCGGCCGGCGAAATGGTCCCGGCGGTCGCGGGCGCCCGGCAGCTGCATGCGGGCCGAGGCGCGGGTGGTCCAGCGGTGCATCATGGCGAGCGTCAGTTCCGGATGGAACTGGATGCCGTAGGCGTTGTCGCCGACGCGGAAGGCCTGGTGCTCGAAGTGCTCGCCGGTGGCCAGCAGGGTCGCGCCGGAGGTCGGAACGGTCATGCCCTCCCGGTGCCACTGATAGACCTTGCGGGGCCACTCCATCATCGCTTCGCCCGCCGGCGTCGGGTTGAGGTCGTAGTAGCCGATCTCGACGAGGCTCTCCTGGTGGAAGCCCACCCGGCCGCCGATGGCGCGGCACAGCATCTGCGCGCCGAGGCAGATGCCGAGGAACGGCACCGATTCGCGCAGGACGACGTCGATGAAGTCGATCTCGCGCTTCACGAAGGCGTCGGTGTCGTTGGAGCTCATCGGCCCGCCGAAGATGACGCAGCCGGCATGGTCGGCGAGGGTGTCCGGCAGCGGGTCGCCCAGCGCCGGCCGGCGCATGTCGAGCCGGTAGCCCCGCTGGCACAGCATCTGGCCGACGCGGCCGGGGGTGGATTGCGCCTGATGCAGCACGATCAGGATCTTTCCAGCCGGTTCGGTCAGGGTCGGCAACGGTATCGTCATCGGCTCATCGATCTCCAGAAAACCGAGGGTCCGTGGCGCGCGTCCGGTTCGCGGTCGGCAGGCGACGTCACGCGCGGATCAGGACGCGGCCTCTCCTCCGGCGCCCTGCTCCAGGCGTGCCTCGACGCGCTTCTTGATCTCGATGCGCTCGCGGGACGAGACGCCGAGCAGCTCGGCCACCCGCCAGACCGTGTTGTCCTCGAACTCGGAGATCCTGCCGTCGGCAAATCCCATTTCCCACATCATCTCGACGACCATCTTGCGGCCGTCGTCGTCGAGAACGCGCTTCAGGACGGAGGTGAAGCCGTAGAGGTCGACGGCTTCCTCGTCGCGCTCCTTGGCCAGCTTGACCAGGGCCTCGGTGTCCTCCGTGCTCAAATCATAGTGCTCGGCCAGAACTTCGCGCAACACGCGTCGTTCGTCGGAGGTGATCTCGCCGTCGATGGCCACCAGGTGCACGAGCAGCGCGGCAACCGCGATCCGGTGGTCGTCGGGACCGAAGACCCGATCGTCGTCTGCGTCTTCGAGCTGCAGCCACTCGCGGATGGCTTTGAGCATGAGGTTCGTTCCTTGCGTCTACGCTGGCCGGAGGATGAGGTGTCACCCCGCGGAAAGGTCAGCGCAAGAATTGCGCCAGCGGAGGTGAAACGCGAACGGCGCGCCGTTCGATCCACGAAATTCGATCAGGTTCCAATCTGCAGGTAGCGTCGTTCGGCGTTTGCCGCAAGCCGGGGATGGCCGTCGGGAGGCCCCGCGCGCCGGCTTCACCGGCCGGTCGCGGGGCCGACACGCGCTCTTGAGCGATCGTCATTTCCCGCCGCGCGCCGGGCGCGGCAGGGTTGCGCCATCGCCCGCCGGCGGCGCGCCGCGACGGGCCGGGTCCACAAGGGGGGAACACGCATGCGCACCAGATCCTGGATCCTCGGACCGCTGCTGGCGGTGGCGTTCGGCGGCGCCGCGCTCGCCGGCGAGCAATATGTCGATAAGACCGGCTTCGCGGCGTCGGGCTACGACGTCGTCGCCTATTTCGAGCTGCCGCAGGCGCCGCCCGGCGCGCCGCAGCCGCCGGCGGTGCCCGGCCGCAAGGACATCACCGCCAGCTACAATGGCGCCACGTTCGCCTTCGCGAGCGAGGCCCATCGCGACGCCTTCCTGGCGGACCCGGCCCGGTACGCCCCCGCCTACGACGGCCACTGCGCCTACGGCGTCGCCCAGGGCGGCAAGGTGCCGGGCAATCCGAACCTCTGGCGGATCGTCGACGGCCGGCTCTACCTCAACATCACGCCGAACGTCGTGACCTTCTGGGAGGAGGACATCCCGGGCAACATCACGACGGCGGAGAAGAACTGGTCGGGCATCGAAGGCGAGGCGGCATCGGCGAACCCCGTGCCGAAGCTCGACACCAAGGCGGCACCCGTCGGCGGCTGAGACCGCCGGCCCGTCGTGGTCCAGCCGGGCGACGGGGGCCGCGCGGCCATGCGCGCCGGTTTCCTCTAGACGGCGAGCGCCGCGAGCGCTTCGCGCAGCGCTGGCGACAGCGGCGCCGGGCGGCGCGTCTCGCGGTCGACGTAGACGTGGACGAAGAAGCCCTCGGCGGCCGCCTGCGCGGCGTCGTTGCGGAAGAGGCCCACCTCGTAGCGCACCGACGAGCTGCCCATCCGCGCCACCCGCAGCCCGGCGGTGACCACGTCGGGGAACGCCATCTCGGCGAAGTAGCGGCATCCCGTCTCCACCACGAGGCCGACCTGCGCGCCCGCCTTCAGGTCGAGGACGCCCGCCTCGACCAGCCAGCCGTTCACCGCGGTGTCGAACAGCGAATAGTGCACGACGTTGTTCATGTGGCCGTAGATGTCGTTGTCCATCCAGCGCGTCTGGATCGTGCGGAAAGCCCGGTAGGCGTCGCGGCCGCCGGGTCCGGGCCGCGTCTGCGGCGAAGCGTCGTCGGCTGGCATCGGTGGCTTGTCTCCGGGCGGGTGGGGGCGTACGTGGCGGATGAGGCACTGTCGCCGATCCCCCGCCCGGGCGTCCAGCCCGTCCCGCCGTGGGCTTGAGCCCGGAAGGCGACCGCCACAACCGATGGAGGCGCCCGTGTTCCGGGTCGATCCCTATCCGCCGCTCAACGTGCCGAAGCCGTTCGGCGACGACATCTGGATCGTCGACGGGCCGGTCGTGCGCATGCGCTACGGCGTGACGTCGCTGCCGTTTTCCACCCGGATGACCGTCGTCCGGCTCGCCGATGGCCGGCTGTGGGTGCACTCGCCGACCGAGCTCACCGACGACCTGCGCGTGGCGGTCACCGCCCTCGGGACGGTCGCCTTCCTGGTGGCGCCCAACCGGCTGCACTGGATCCACCTGGGCGCCTGGCAGGCCGCGTTCCCGGACGCGGCGACCCATGCCGCGCCGAAGGTGGCGGACAAGGCGGAGGAGGGCGGCTTCCGCGTCGATGCCGAGCTGCAGCCGGCCCCCGATGCGGGCTGGGCGGGCGAGATCGATCAGGTGCTGGTGCCCGGCAGCTTCATGACCGAGGCCGACTTCTTCCACCGCCGAAGCCGCACGGTGATCCTCACCGACCTGATCGAGAACTTCGAGGCCGATCACGTGCACGGTCTCCTGTCGGAGACCGTCATGGGGCTGGGCGGGGTGCTCGATCCGGACGGCAGCACCCCGCGCGACCTGCGTCTGACGTTCCTGGCTCGCAAGACGGAGGTCCGCGCGGCGGCCGAGACCATGGTCGGCTGGCGGCCGGAGCGGGTGATCCTCGCCCACGGCCGCTGCTACACCGAGGATGCCGGCGCGGAGCTGGCGCGGGCGCTCGCCTGGACCGGCGCCGGGGAATAGGCGGCGGGGCCGCGTCCCTTCCTCCGGTGCCTCAGTTCGGCTCGGGCGGGTAGATCTGCGAGGGGCGGGTCTCGCCGTCGAGGAAGACGCGCAGCGTGCCCTTCTCGACCTTCCATTCCAGGAAATAGCTGCCCACGGCGGCGAAGGCGACGTCGGAGCCGGAGGCGACCGGGTCGACGAGCCGCAGGCTCTGGGAATGGGCGCCGGAATGGCAGACCGCGAAGACGCGCGGCCGGGTCGGGATCTCCGGATCGGCCATCACGTAGACGCCGTCGGCGGCGCAGTTGTCCTCCTCGCCCGAGCAGAAATAGCAGCCGGAGAGGTCCGTTTCGGAGAGAACGCGCTGCCGGCCCGTGGTTTCCCGGACGACCAGGACCTCCTCGCCGAGACCGCCGGCAACGACCCATTCCAGGTCGGCCCGGGGGATCTCGACAGGCTCGTCCGTCTGCTCGCCCGGCCGGCTCGCCTCGTTCACCAGCTCGAAGGCCGGGCAGAGCGGCCGGGCGTAGAGCTGCATCAGCTTCAGCCCCGCCATCCGCTGGCGCGCCAGGATGAGATTGCAGACCGTGCCGCTCACATAGGAGACGGTGTTTCCGGGCGAGCGGGTGATCAGGCCGCAATGGGCGGCCCGGTAGGACAGCCAGTCCTGCTGCGCGGCGCGCACGTCGGCCTGGTCGGAAGATGCGCAGAAGCGCCGGGCCTGGCTCTCAGCCAGGTCGCCGATCTGCCGGTCGAGCACGGCACGCCGCATCTCCAGGCATTCGCCGATGGCCGCGCCGCCCACCCGGAAGCGGGGATCGTTCTCGCAGGCGGCCAGGTCCGCGTCGATCTCCTGCTGGGCGGCGGCGGGCGCGAGCGGCCACGTGGCGAGCACCGCAAAAGCGGCCAGCGCCGCGAGGCGCGCGAGCGGGAAAGGCGGGGCGGGACGGGAAGCGAGCATCGGGCGGCCTGCGGCTGACGTTGGATCGGTGTCGATCCTGCACCGGTGCGCCGGCGCCCGCCGCCCCCAGATGGGGCATTCGGGTCCGCCGCCTTGCCGCCCGACCGTTGGAAGCCGCCCTGCCCGACCGGAGCTCCTATTCGGCCGCCAGGAGCGCGTGCGCCTTGGCGCGCGCCTCGGCCACCGACTTCTCGTAGGAGACGAGCGGCGGCTTGATGCCGTGGGTGAACAGCACGTGCCGCTCTTCGTGGGTCGTCCCCGTGAGAACGACGGTCACGCCGCGCCGCTGCGCCTTGGCGACCATGCCGCCGATGGTGTTGGCGGCGGTGGAATCCAGGAACGGAACGGCGTGGAAGTCGATGATCAGCGCGCGGTGGGTATCGGCGATCCGGTCGAGCACCGAGCCGATGGAGGCGGCGGCGCCGAAGAAGAAGGCGCCGGAGATCCGGTAGACCATGACGTCCCGGTCGCCGCCGTTGTCGTCGTAGGGGCCGCGGTCGCCGTTGGCGTCGTCGGCGCGGTCCTCGGCCACCAGCGGGCGCTCGGTCTCGATGGCCGTGGTCTTCGACATGCGGTGGATGAACAGCACCGACCCGATGGCGAAGCCCACGACGATGCCCTCGGTCAGGTCGCGGAAGATGGTCAGCAGGAAGGTGGCGAGCAGCACCACCGCGTCGCCGCGCGACGTGCGCAGCAGCGTGGCGAAGGCGTGCTTCTCGATCATGTTCCAGGCGACGACGGCGAGCACGCCGGCGAGGCTCGCCAGCGGAATGTAGCTCGCCACCGGCGCCGCCACCAGGATGAACAGCAGCAGGAAGCCGGAGTGCAGGATGCCGGCGACCGGGCCGTGCGCGCCCGAACGCACGTTGGTGGCGGTGCGGGCGATGGTGCCGGTCACGCAGATGCCGCCGAAGATGCCGGAGGCGACGTTGGCGACGCCCTGGGCGACCAGCTCGCAGTTGGAGCGATGGCGGCGGCCCGTCATGCCGTCGGCGACGACCGCCGACAGCAGCGATTCGATGGAGCCCAGCAGCGCGAAGGAAATCGCGCTCGGCAGCACGGCGAGCACCTTGTCCATCGACATGTCCGGCAGCGCCGGCGCCGGCAGGTAGCCCGGGATGCCGCCGAACTTGGAGCCGATGGTGGCGACCGGCAGGCCGATCAACGCGCTGGCGAGCGTGGCTGCGCCGACCGCGATCAGCAGGCCGGGCCAGTGGGGGCGCAGCCGCTTCAGGCCGACGATGATGACGATGGTGGCGAGCGCCAGGGCGACCGTCGCCGGATCGGCCGTCGGCACCGCCGCCCACAGCACGGGCAGCTTGTCCAGAAGCGGTCCCGGTTCCGCGCCGGCGAGCGTCAGCCCGAACAGCTCCTTGAGCTGGCTGGCGAAGATGATGATGGCGATGCCGGCGGTGAAGCCGACGGTGACCGGATAGGGGATGAACTTGATGTAGGTGCCCAGCCGCAACAGGCCGATGGCGGCGAGGATGAAGCCCGATAGGATCGTCGCCAGGAACAGGCCCTCGATGCCGTGCGCCTGCACCGTCGCCGCGACCAGCACGATGAAGGCGCCCGCCGGCCCGCCGATCTGGAAGCGGCTGCCGCCCAGGAGCGACACGAAGAAGCCGCCGACGATCGCGGTGTAGAGACCCTGGGCCGGCGTCGCGCCGGAGGCGATGGCGATCGCCATGGAGAGCGGCAGCGCCACGATGGCCACGGTGAGCCCCGCCACCGCATCCGCCCTGAGCTGTGCCAGGCCGTAGCCTTCGCGCAGCACGGTGATCAGCTTCGGCGTGAACAGCTCGGCAAAGCTCGGGGCGTCGGAATGGGCCGTCAGTTGGGTCATGGAACCGAGGAGTCCCTGGTTCGAGGCGCCGCAGCGGCGGCGCGCGGAGAAGGCGTGCGGCGCGCGCCGGGCGGCTCGGCCCCGCGCGCCGGTCGTCAGGTGCGCGGCGGCGCGGGCTCCCGGAGCCGGATGCCGCGTCCCCCGGAGAGGCTCTGGGCGTTATCGCCGATCAGCTCGATGCCGGAGGCCTCCAGGGCTTCGATCACCCGGGTGAGGCTCTCCACCACCCCGCGCACGTTGCCCTGGCTCGCTTCCATCCGCTGGATGGTGGGCACCGACACGCCGGCCCGCTCGGCCAGGGTCTTCTGGTCGATGCCGAGGAGGGCGCGGGCGGCGCGGAGCTGGGCGGCTGTGATCACGGAGTGCCTGCTTCAGGATGCTGAATGACGCTTCTACCACTCGATCATGATGTTTGAAACATCACTATGCGGGGTTCAGATGCGACAGAAATGCGCAGGCGAACGCAAGCCGCGCCCGAAACGGCGTCCCGGGCGCGGCGGCGGTCAAAGAAGGGGTGGTGGCGGCACGGCGCGGCCGTGCCCGTCTCACACGCTCATGTTGGCGCGGATGCGGTCCTCGTCCATTTCCGAGCGCTCGCCGGCCATGACGATCTCGCCGCGCTCCATCACCGCGAAGGTGTCGGCGAGGTCGCGGGCGAACTCGAAATACTGCTCCACCAGCAGGATCGCCATGTCGCCGCGCTTGCGCAGGTAGTCGATGGCGTTGCCGATCTGGATGATGATCGACGGCTGGATGCCCTCGGTCGGCTCGTCGAGGAGCAGCAGCTTCGGCCGCCGCACCATGGCGCGGCCGATGGCGAGCTGCTGCTGCTGGCCGCCGGAGAGGTCGCCGCCGCGCCGGTGCATCATCTGCGACAGGATCGGAAACAGCTCGAACACGTCGTCCGGCACGTGGCGGTCGGCGGCCGGCAGCCCGGCGAAGCCCGTCTGCAGGTTCTCGCCCACCGTCAGCAGCGGGAAGATCTCGCGGCCCTGCGGCACCATGGCGATGCCCTTGCGGGCGCGCTCGAACGGCGGGCTGGAGCCGAGCGGGTTGTCGCGCCAGAGGATCTCGCCCTTGGAGATCGGATGCAGGCCCATGACGGCGCGCAGCAGCGACGTCTTGCCGACGCCGTTGCGGCCCATCAGGCAGGTGACCTGGCCAGGCCGGACGGCGAGGCTGACGCCCCGCAGCGCCTGGGCGGCGCCGTAGTGGAGGTGGATGTCGCGAACGTCGAGCATGATCAGCGCCCCAGATAAACGTCGATGACGCGCTGGTCGGCGCTGACGTGGTCGAGCGCGCCTTCGGCGAGCACCGACCCCTCGTGCAGCACGGTGACCTTCACGTCGAGGTCGCGCACGAACGCCATGTCGTGCTCGACCACGATGACGGTGTGGCTCCGCGCGATGTCGACGAGCAGCTTCGCCGTCTCGGCGGTCTCCGAATCCGTCATGCCGGCGACCGGCTCGTCGACCAGCAGGAGCCGCGGGTCCTGGGCGAGCAGCATGCCGATCTCCAGCCACTGCTTCTGGCCGTGGGAGAGGTTCGCCGCCGTCTCCTTCTCCAGGTGGCCGAGCCGGATGGTGTCCAGCACCTCGTCGATGCGGATGTTCTGCTCCGCCGACAGCCGGGCCGTCAGCAGGTGGAAGGGCGAGCGGCTTTCCTTCAGCGCCAGCGCGATGTTGGTGCGCACGGTGTGGTTCTCGAACACCGTCGGCTTCTGGAACTTGCGGCCGATGCCCTGGTTGGCGATCGCCGCCTCGTCGAGCTGGGTCAGGTCGAGGGTGCCGTCGAACAGGATGGTGCCCTCGTCGGGCCGCGTCTTGCCGGTGATGCAGTCCATCATCGTGGTCTTGCCGGCGCCGTTCGGGCCGATGATGGCGCGCATCTCGCCCTCCTGGAGGACGAGCGACAGGTTGTTGAGCGCCCGGAAGCCGTCGAAGGAGACGGTGACGCCGTCGAGATAGAGGAGCGAGGAGGTCATGCTCATCGGGCGGTCCCTCCCGGCGCCACGGCCGTCTCGTCGGGGTCGATGCCGGCCTCCCGCTCCGCCGAGGCCAGCGCCTCCGAACGGCCGCGCTCCGCCGCGCGCCGGCGGTCCCGGCGGCGGTCGATCAGGTCGAAGAACGGCCCCATGATGCCGCGCGGCAGGAGCACGGTGACGACCACGAACAGGAAGCCGAGCACGAACAGCCAGAGTTCCGGGAAGGCGCCGGTGAAGTAGGTCTTGCCGAAGTTGACGACGATCGCGCCGACCACCGCGCCGACCAGCGTCCCGCGGCCGCCGACCGCCACCCAGATCACCGCCTCGATGGAGTTGCCGGGGGCGAATTCGCTGGGGTTGATGATGCCGACCTGCGGCACGTAGAGCGCCCCCGCGACGCCGGCCATCGCCGCCGACACGGTCCAGACGATCAGCTTGTAGTGCTCCACCCGGTAGCCGATGAAGCGGGCGCGGGCCTCCGCGTCGCGCACCGCCACCAGCGCCTGGCCGAAGCGCGAGCGCACCAGCCAGATGCACAGCAGCAGCCCCAGCGAGACGGCGAGCGCGGTGGCGAAGAACAGCCCCGCCCGCGTCTCCGGGCTCTGGATGCTGTAGCCGAGGATGTCCTTGAAGTCGGTCAGGCCGTTGTTGCCGCCGAAGCCCATCTCGTTGCGGAAGAAGGCGAGCATCAGCGCGAAGGTCATCGCCTGGGTGATGATGGAGAGATAGACGCCGGTGACGCGCGAGCGGAAGGCGAGCCAGCCGAACACGAAGGCGAGCAGCGCCGGCACCAGGATCACCATTGCCGCTGCGAACCAGAACATGTCGAAACCGAACCAGTACCAGGGCAGGGAATCCCAGTTCAGGAACACCATGAAGTCCGGCAGCAGCGGGTTGGCGTAGACGCCGCGGTCGCCGATCTGGCGCATCAGGTACATGCCCATGGCGTAGCCGCCGAGCGCGAAGAAGGCGCCGTGGCCGAGCGTCAGGATGCCGCCGAAGCCCCACACCAGGTCGATCGACAGGGCGAGCAGCGCGAACGCCAGGTACTTGCCCATCAGGCTCATGACGTAGGTCGGCACGTGCCAGTCGTGGCCGGCCGGCAGCGCCAGGTTCAGGTAGATGACGACGGCTGAGCCGACGAGCAGGATCGCGATCGCGCCGAGCGCGAACCGCGTCAGGAGAATGGGTGAAATGGTGGTCATCAGCCTTCCGCCGCCCGGCCCTTTTGCGGAAACAGTCCGCGCGGCCGCTTCTGGATGAACAGGATGATCAGGACGAGGACGATGATCTTGCCCAGCACCGCGCCGGCGTAGGGCTCGAGGAACTTGTTGAGCACGCCGAGCGACAGCGCGCCGACGAAGGTGCCCCACAGGTTGCCCACCCCGCCGAACACCACGACGAGGAAGCTGTCGATGATGTAGCCTTGGCCGAGGTTGGGCGAGACGTTGTCGATCTGCGACAGCGCCACGCCGGCGATGCCCGCCACCCCCGATCCGAGCCCGAAGGTGAGCGCGTCGGTCCAGGGCGTGCGGATGCCCATGGTGGAGGCCATCTTGCGGTTCTGGGTGACGGCGCGGATCTGCAGCCCGAAGGCGGTGCGCTGCAGGAGCAGCACCAGCAGCCCGAACACGATCAGCGAGAAGATCACGATGGAGAGGCGCGAATAGGTGATCGACAGCCCGCCGAGCTGGAAGGCGCCCGACATCCAGTCGGGGTTGCCGACCTGGCGGTTGGAGGCGCCGAAGATGACGCGGATCGCCTGCTGCAGGATCAACGAGATGCCCCAGGTGGCGAGCAACGTCTCCAGCGGCCGGCCGTAGAGCCAGCGGATGACGATGCGCTCGATCAGGATGCCGACGAGGCCCGAGACGCAGAAGGCGAGCGGCAGCGCGATGGCGAGCGAGGCCTCGAACAGGCCGGGATAGTGGATGCGGATCGTCTCCTGCACAACGAAGGTGGTGTAGGCGCCCAGCATCACCATCTCGCCGTGCGCCATGTTGATGACGCCCATCACGCCGAAGGTGATGGCAAGCCCGATGGCGGCCAGCAGCAGCACCGAGCCCAGCGAGATCCCGAACCAGACGTTCTGGGCGACCTGCCAGAAGGCGAGCTGGCGTTCCACGCCGGCGATCAGCCGCGTCGCCCGCTCGGCGAGCTCCGGGTTGGCGGTCGCCTGGGTCAGGAGCTGCAGCGCCTGGCGGTTGCCCATGTGGGCGACGGTCTCCAGCGCGGCGCTCTTCTCCGCGGTGTCGGCGTCGGACTGCAGGATGGAGGCGGCCAGCGCCCGTTCCATCTCCGCCTTCACGCCGGCGTCTTCCTCCTCGGCGAGGGCGGCGCGCAGCGGGGCGATGTTGTCCTGCGACGCCCCCGCCAGCATCTCGCTCGCCGCCGTCCGGCGCACCGCCGGGTCCGGCGAGCGCAGCGTCAGCCCGGCCACCACCTCGTCGATGACGTTGCGCAGGTTGTTGTTGATGGAGATGCGGCTGGTGTCGCGCCGCCCGACCTCGCCGAGCGTCTCGCCGGTCAGCGGATCGACGGCGACGTCCTTGCCGTCGCGCTTCTCCACGATCACCACCGCGCCGTCCGACTTGCGGACCTCCAGCGCGCCGTCGCGCATGGCGCGCAGCAGCGGCGCGGCGGCCGGATTGCCGGTGGCGGCGATGGCGCGGATGCCGTCGGCGGTCTTGTTGAAGTCGCGGCCGTTGTCGAGGCCGGAGAGCAGCGGACGCAGCGCTTCCGCGTCGGGCTCGGACTGGGCGCTCGCCGCGATCGGGGCGGCAAGCAGCAGCACCAGGACCAGCCGCGCGAACGCGACGAGGAGCCTTCGCGACCGGGAAGTTGCGTCCGGCGGGCGAACCAGCATGGCGTTTCCGTGGATCTCGTTGCGGGAAGAGTGTGCGGCCTCCCCGTGCGCCCCGTTCGGCGATCGCGGCCGCAGAAGCGCCGGCGCGGGATCCGGATCCCGCGCCGGTCGTCAGCAGGTCGTTACTTCGCGGCGCCGCCGCACTGACCCGTCTCGGTGTTGAAGTTTCCGCACGACATCGGCGCGCGCCAGTCGGAGATCAGCGGCTTGGAGTCCGGCAGGTAGTCGGACCACGCGTCGCCCGGGACCAGCCCGGCCGTCTCCCAGACGATGCCGAACTGGCCGTCGTCCTGGATTTCGCCGATCAGCACCGGCTTGGTGATGTGGTGGTTCGGCATCATCGCCGAGTAACCGCCGGTGAGGTTCGGCACGGTGACGCCGACCATCGCGTCGATGACCGCGTCGGGATCCGTGGTGCCGGCCTTCTCGACCGCCTTCACCCACATGTTGAAGCCGATGTAGTGGGCCTCCATCGGGTCGTTCGACACGCGGTCCTCGTTGCCGATGTACTTGTGCCAGGCCTCGATGAAGTCGTCGTTCTCCGGGGTGTCGACCGACATGAAGTAGTTCCACGCGGCGAGATGGCCGACCAGCGGCGCGGTGTCGATGCCGGCGAGCTCTTCCTCGCCCACCGAGAACGCGACGACCGGGATGTCGGTGGCCTCGACGCCCTGGTTGGCGAGCTCCTTGTAGAACGGCACGTTGGCGTCGCCGTTGATGGTGGAGACCACCGCCGTCTTCTTGCCGGCCGAACCGAAGGTCTTGATCTCGGAGACGATCGACTGCCAGTCGGAGTGCCCGAACGGCGTGTAGTTGATCATGATGTCTTCCTGGGCGACGCCCTTGTCCTTGAGGTACTGCTCGAGGATCTTGTTGGTCGTGCGCGGGTAGACGTAGTCGGTGCCGGCGAGGACCCAGCGCTCGACGCCCTGGTTCATCAGGTAGTCGACGGCCGGGATCGCCTGCTGGTTCGGGGCGGCGCCGGTGTAGAAGATGTTGCGCGAGGATTCCTCACCCTCGTACTGGACCGGATAGAACAGGATGCCGTCGAGTTCCTCGAACACCGGCAGCACCGACTTGCGCGACACCGACGTCCAGCAGCCGAACACGGCGGCGACCTTGTCCTGGGAAATCAGCTGACGGGCCTTTTCGGCGAACAGCGGCCAGTCCGACGCGGGATCGACGACGACGGCTTCCAGCTTCTTTCCGAGGAGACCGCCCTTGGCGTTCTGCTCTTCGATCAGCATCAGCATCACGTCTTTCAGGGTCGTCTCCGAAATCGCCATGGTGCCCGAGAGCGAGTGCAGGATGCCGACCTTGATGGTGTCGTCCTGCGCCAGTGCGCTTCCCGCTGCCGCGCCCGCCAGGCACGCGGCCAATGCGATCGGACGCACAGTCTTGCGAATGATGCCGAGCATGATCCCTCCTTGATTTGGAAATGGTCCGGTCCGCCAAAGCGATCCGGGAGGGAACATTGCAACAAGAGTGCCAAGCCGGATTCCGGGTCTCGTTGTGCCTGCAACCGTTAGTCGGGGTCGCGGAATCGCCGGTTTTGGCGCGGTGGGGGAAATTTGGGCTGCCTATAAATTAGGCGTGTTCTGGTTATCGGAACGGCTTGCAACCGCAGGGTTGCGAGGATATGGCGCGCCCGGATGGAAACCGCCTGGGGTGGGTGGAAATTCTCGATATTTTGGGCAATGTCAGGGTAACGCCCACCAAACAGAACGGACGAACCGATGCTGACCGAAAGTGAACGCGCCCAGGCGATCGACGCCATCCGCGAGGCCCACCGGACCAAGAAGCAGGCGATCCAGCCTTCGGTGATGTTCCCGCACATCACCATCGACGATGCCTACGCGATCTCCTCCGCGCTCGCCGACGACAAGGTCAAGCAGGGGTCGACCATCGTCGGCCACAAGATCGGCCTCACCTCGAAGGCGATGCAGGCGTCCTCGCAGATCGACGAGCCCGACTACGGCTACATCTTCTCCGACCAGGTGATGAGCGACGGGGCGAAGGTCCGCTACGAGGACTTCTGCGTGCCGCGCGTCGAGCCGGAGCTGACGTTCATCCTCGACAAGCCGCTGAAGGGGCCGGGCATCGGTCTGGTCGACGTGCTGCGCGCCACCGAGTACGTGGTGCCGTCCATCGAGATCATCGACGCGCGCGTCCAGAACCCCCGCAAGATCTTCGACACGGTCTCCGACAACGGCGCCGGCGCCGGCATCGTGCTGGGCGGTCGCCCGGTGAAGGTGGACGAGGTGGATCTGCGCTGGGTCGGGGCGATCTTCTACCGCAACTCCGAGATCGAGGAGACGGGCATCGCCGCCGGCGTGCTCGGCCATCCGGCGATGGCGATCGCCTGGCTCGCCAACAAGCTCGCCCCGTTCGACGTGACGCTCGAGCCCGGGCACCTGATGCTGTCGGGCTCCTTCACGCGTCCGGTGTGGGCGGAGAAGGGCGACACGCTGCACGCCGACTTCGGTCCGCTCGGCTCGGTCGCAGTCCAGTTCGTCTAGGGTCTGTTCCGGTCGGGCGGGACCGCCCGATCAATCAGGAATGGCTCTGTCCACTGCGAGAGACCCGGCCCTTCGCGAGACGGGCCGGGTCTTTCTATCCGTGATCCGCTCAGGCGGCGCTGCGGATCCGGGTCAGGAAGCTGGCGACGCCGGTCCTCAGCCCTTCCGCCTGCTGGCTGAGTTCGTTCGCCGCGCTGACCATGGCCTCGGCCGACACGCTGGTCTCCCTGGCGTCGTCGAGGACCTGGGAGATCGTCTCGGACACCGAGGTCGCGCTGCGGGCGGTGTCGTCGATCTGGCTGCTGATCTCGCTGGTGGCGGCGTTCTGCTCCTCCACCGCGGCCGAGATCGAGGCCGTCGCCGAATTGACCGATTCGACCGAGCGGCCCACCCGTTCGATGGCCCCGACGGCGGTCTTCATCACCTCCTGAATGGCGACGATCTGGCTGGAGATCTCGTCGGTTGCCCGCGCCGTCTGGGTGGCGAGGCTCTTTACCTCGCTGGCGACGACCGCAAAGCCCTTGCCGGCATCGCCGGCCCGCGCCGCCTCGATGGTGGCGTTCAGGGCGAGAAGGTTCGTCTGCGCGGCGACGGAATCGATCAGACCGACGATCTCGCCGATCTTCTCGGCCGCCTGGGCGAGCTGCTGCATCGTCGCGCTGGTCGCCCGCGCATCCTCCGACACGCCCGACGACGTCTCCGCCGCCCCCTGCGCCCGCTCGGAAATCTCGCGGATCGAATGGGTCAGCTCGCCGGCGGCCCGGGCCACCGAGGAGGAGGCGGACGAGACCTGCTCGGCCGCCGCCGCCATGGTCGACGAGCGACCGGTGGTGCGATCCGCCAGGTTGGCCATGTTCTTCGCCGTGACGGCCAGTTCCTCCGACGCGGCGGCGAGGGTTTCGACGATGCCGCCGACGTCCCGCTCGAACGCCGTCGCCAGGCGGTCGCGCTCGGCGGCCTTGTCCGCCGCCGCGCGCTCCTCGATGGTGGTGATGCAGAGGTCCATGTCGAGCATCGCCGCCTTGATCAGAACGTCGATCTTCTCTTCCAGCGCGGCGGCGCGGGTGGCCCGGTGGCCGAAACCGCCCTGCTTCATCGCGTGGGTCGCGACGGCGCGGACGAGACCGCTCACCAGCTTCGCGTAGCCGCCGAAGTACCAGGCGGGCTTCAGGCCGAGCCGCGCGTGCGCCTCGCCGATGCGGCGGACCGACTTCAGGTATTCGTCGCCGTAGCTCGCATCCACGATGCGCAGCCAGTGCTCGTACTGCTTTTCGCGCGCATGCCGGCGCATCGCGTCATCCGCGAAGGTCGCATCCGCCTCGGGCTGCCGGGCGATGTCGGCGTAGAAGCTCTCGAGAATGGCCGGAAGCTCGGCTTCCACGACCGGCTTCATGGAGCGCAGCGTCGCGCGGGCCTTGTCGTCGAACCCGATGAAGGAAAATCGCTTGGAGAGAACGGTGTCGAATTCTTGGGTCATGGGATGTTCCGATGCCAGTTGAGGTGAATGGCGTCCCCCATCGAGCACGGACCCTCGGAGGCGCGTGATTGCCTCCGATATCGATGCCAAAGTGGACCAGCACGGAAATCCTAGGTAGCAAGACTTGCGTCCAGCTTGCATCCGGTCGGTTTCGGAGGTCCGTAGTATCCCCGATCCCGCCGGCATCCGGACGTTGTCGACATCACCCCATTCTGAAACGCAGTGCGCGGCGACGCGCGCCAGACCGCGCAATCCGGCCGGGCAAGTCGACCGCAATCCGCGGCTGCCCGCTCGACATCCGCTGGCTCATCGTCTCGGGAAGGGTCTCGCCGTGCCGTCGCGAGCCGTCGGCTCAGCGGCGGGCGCGGATGCGCCGGGCTGCAGCCGCGACCGGCGCCTGGTCGACCAGGCGGGGCGCAAGCCAGGACCCGAGGGCCGTTCCGGCGGCAAGGCTGACGAGCGCCACCGTCGGCAGCAGGCCCATGGCGTTCGCGGCCACGGGCTTGATGAAGCTGACGGTCGTCGCGCCCAGGCAATAGAATACCGCTGTCGCGGCGAGTGCCAGGAGCACGGTGATTTGCGCGGGGCGTTGCATGCGGGCCTCCAGGATTTCTGAGCCAACGCGGCGGCGGGTCCGAAGGTTCCGGCACGTGTGGCCTCTGCCAATCCTGCCCCGCCGTCTCGGCCGGACCCCGGCGAACCATTCCGCCCGCTCAAGCATTCCGTTCGGGCACTTTCGCCGTCACGCACGCAAAAGGATAGGCTCGTGAAGGGACGTCGGCTTCTTGCCCTGGCGCTGCTCGTGCAGGTGCCCGCCGGTGCGCACGCCCAGTACTACCCGCCCGCACAGCGCGAGCCGCCGCCACCTGGGTACCGGGCTCCGCCGCCGCCGGGCTACCGGGAGCCGCCGCCCGACTATCGCCGGCCGCCGGAGCGCTACCAGGAGCCGCCGCCCCGGTACAGCGAGCCGCCGCAGCGGTATCGGGAACCGCCGCCGCGCCAGGACCCGCGTCCCCCGCAACGGACCGAACCGCCTCCGCGGACGCAGACCCCGCCGCCGCCGCAGAATCGTGGGGTCGACAACTATCAGGCGCCCCGATAGGGCGGAACGTGAGGTCCCCGCGCATGGTCGCGGGGACCGCGGGTGCCGGGGTCGTTTGCTTCGATTAGTTTCTCCTAATATAAGGGTGCGGCACCGCCGCTCCGGCTCGGCACGGACGCTCCCTGCGAAGCCGGACCGGGAGGTTCCGACGGGGTCCGGGCCCGCCGCCCGGCCGTCACCTGTGTGAAGGAGACCGCCATGCCCCTGCCCGCCACCGACTTCACGCCATGGGCCTCGCTTTCGGGAGGCATCCTCATCGGGCTGTCGGCCGTGCTGGTCATGCTCTTCTTCGGCCGTATCACCGGGATCATCGGCATCCTGGCGCGCGCCCTCGGCCCGGTCGCGGTGCCTTGGTCCGACCGGGGCTGGCGGATCGGCTTCCTCGCCGGCCTGCTGATCGCTCCGCTGGCCGTGATGGCCGTGTCCGGGCCGATCGCCCAGACCGTCTCGTCGAACCTGCCGATGATGGCGCTCGCCGGGCTGGCGGTCGGGCTCGGCACGTCGCTGGGCTTCGGCTGCACCTCGGGACACGGCGTCTGCGGCCTCGCCCGCCTGTCGCGCCGTTCCTTCGTCTCGGTGGGCGTGTTCATGGCGACGGCCGTGGCCACCGTCTTCGTGATCCGCCACGGGATCGGAGCCGCCTGATGCGCACCTTCGTGGGACTTCTCGGCGGCCTCGTCTTCGGCGTCGGCCTCGTGGTGTCGGGCATGGCCAACCCCGCCAAGGTGCTGGGCTTCCTCGACGTCTTCGGCGCGTGGGACCCCAGCCTCGCCCTCGTCATGGGCGGCGCGGTGGTGGTCACCTTCGTCGGCTACCGCCGCGTGGCCCGGCGCAAGGGGCCGCTGCTGCTGGAACGGTTCGACCTGCCGGAGACGCGCCTCATCGACGGCCGGCTGGTCGCCGGCGCGGCGCTGTTCGGCATCGGCTGGGGCATCGGCGGGCTCTGTCCCGGCCCGGCCATCGTCGCGCTGCCGCTGGCGGCGCCCGGCACGCTGGTGTTCGTGCCGGCGATGCTGGCCGGCATCTTCCTCGGCGTGCGGGTGCGCGACGCCGGTATCTGGTTCCCCAATCGAAAGGAGACGGTATGACAGGTTCGCTCAAGGAACGCGTGGTCCGCCACTCGCGGTCGCGTGGTCCCGGCAGCCCCGACGTGTGGGGGCTCTACGAGCCCGACACGGGATCGGTCCAGTATGTCTGCGCGGACCCCGCCACGAAGCGGGCCGCGGTGATCGACGTGGTCTGGAACTTCAATCCGAAGTCCTACGCCACCGCCACCGACAGCATGGACCAGGTCCTCGACCTCTGCGCCCGCGAGGGGCTGACGGTCGAGTGGGTCCTCGACACCCATCCCCATGCCGATCACTGGATGGCCTCGGCCCACCTTAAGGAGCGCACCGGCGCGCCCACCGCCATCGGCGAGCGGGTGCGGCGCATCGCGGAGCTGTGGGCCGGCATCTACAACCTGCCCGACGCCTTCGATCCCGCCCGCGACTTCGACCGGCTGTGGGCCGACGGCGACACCTTCCGCATCGGCGATCTCGACGTCCGCGTCATGCTGACGACGGGCCACACGCTCGGCTCGGTCACCTACGTCGTCGGCGACGCGGCGTTCGTGCACGACACGCTGATGTATCCGGACTCCGGCACCTCGCGCTGCGATTTCCCGGGCGGCTCGGCGGCCGAGCTGTGGGACTCGCTCCAGGCGATCCTGTCGCTGCCGGCCGGGACGCGGCTGTTCGTCGGCCACGACTACGGCAACGACGCGCGCGACGAACCCGAATGGGAAGCGACGGTCGCCGAGCACCGGGCATCCAACGTCCACGTGAAGGACGGCACCGTGCGCGAGGACTGGATCGCGGCGCGCGAGGCCCGGGACGCGACGCTGGCGCTGCCCGACCGGATGCTCGCCGCCCTGCAGGTCAACCTGCGCGGTGGCCGCCTGCCCCCTCGCGAATCCGATGGCCGTGCCTACCTGAAGCTTCCGGTGGACTATTTCAGCTGAACGATCCGCCCCTTGCCGGCCGCGCCGTCCGTGCGCGACCCTCTGCATCCCTTCCGCCAGACCAGGACATCCCCATGACCCCCAAGAAGCTCTCCGACGACCTCTCCGTGACCGGCCAGGTCCAGCCCTCCGAGATCGCCGACGTGAAGCGCCTCGGCTTCCGCTCGCTCATCGTCAACCGGCCGGACGGCGAGGGACCGGACCAGCCGAGCTTCGAGGCGATCCGCGCCGCGGCCGAGGCGGCAGGCCTGTCGGCGCGCTACATCCCGGTCTCCGGCAGCCCGGGATCCGAGCAGGTGTCGGCGTTCGCCACCGCCCTCGACGAACTGCCGAAGCCGATCCTCGCCTTCTGCAAGTCGGGCATGCGCTCCGCCGCGCTCTGGCAGGGCGTCCAGCAGTCCCGCCCGCGCGGCTGACGGTCGCGCGTTCCGGGTGGGTTGCCGCGCCGGCGTGATGCCGGCCGGCCTCAGCCGGCGGCGGGCGCCGCGCCGGCCACCGACGCGTGGAGGTGGGCGACGAGGTCCTCCGGCAGCTTCAGCCGCGCGGCCAGCATCGCCAGGTAGCCCTTCTCGGCCGGGTTCTGGTCGTCGATGATTAGGAGCGACGCGGCATAGATCTCGGCGGCGATCTCCGGGCTGGTCGCGGCGCTCGCCACCGCGTCCACGTCGAGCGGCGCGCGCAGCTCGTCCATCACGAACGCCTTCGCCTCGGTGTCCAGGTCGACCTGGTCGAGGAAGCCGAAGATCCGCCCCTGCTCCTCGGCGTCGATGTGGCCGTCGGCCTTGGCCGCGGCGATCATCGCGCGCAGCAGCGCCAGGCTGAGGTCGCTCTGGGCCTGGGGCGCGCCGCCGGCGAGGAAGGCGGAGTCCGCCGGCGGCGGCGCGGGCGCCACCGAGGCGGCCTCGGCCTGCGTGGTTTCCGTCGCCTTGCCCGCCTGCCAGTCGGAGTAGGCCTTGTAGGCAAGCCCGCCGACGGCCGCCAGCGCCCCGTACTTGACCAGGCTGCCGGCCATCTTCCGGCTCTTCTTGTTGGTGAGAAGCAGCGTCACCAGCCCGCCGGCCGCCGCGCCGCCGAGCGCGCCGGAATTCAGCACGCGGCCGATCATGTCGCCGCCCGGAACGCCGCCGAGCCCCGGCGCCGCCTGCTGCGCGGCGGGCGCGTTGCCCTGCTGCCGGGTCTGGGGGAGCTGGTTCGATCCGGCGATCCCCGCCAGGCCGCCGGCCCCGAGGAACTGATCCAGTAGCTTGCGCGTGTCGAACATGCGGTCCCCTTCGATGATCCGTCGTCTCTCGATGTCAGGGCCCATATGGGTGGGCCCGGCCGGAACCCAAGAGACGTTGGTGCGATCTGTCGCGGCCGCGCGCGGCGCCGTCCGCATCGCGCCCGTCCCGGCTGACGGCCGGCCGTGGCCGATCCGCCGATTCCGTCCGGCCGGAAAGGGCGATAAGCTCGCCGTCGACCGCCGGGCCCGTCGCGGCGATCGTCCCCCTCCTCCAATCGGAAGCCGCGATGCCCCTCGACCCGGACACCCTGGACCAGCTTCTCGACACCGTCGGCGGCTTCGTGCGCGAGCGCCTCGTGCCGCTCGAGGCGGAGGTCGCCGAGGCCGACGCGATCCCCGAGGCGGTGAAGCGCGAGATCCGCGAGATGGGCCTGTTCGGCCTGTCGATCCCGGAAGCCTACGGCGGCCTCGGCCTCACCATGGAGGAGGAGGTCCGCGTCGCCTTCGAGCTCGGCCACACCTCGCCGGCGTTCCGCTCGCTGATCGGCACCAACAACGGCATCGGCTCCCAGGGCCTCGTCATGGACGGCACCGAGGCGCAGAAGCAGGCCTACCTGCCGCGGCTCGCCACCGGCGAGCTCATCAGCTCGTTCGCGCTGACCGAGCCCGAGGCCGGCTCCGACGCCGCCGCGCTGCGGACCACCGCGCGGGCCGACGGCGACGGCTTCGTCCTCAACGGCACCAAGCGCTACATCACCAACGCGCCGCACGCGGGCCTGTT